>NZ_JAOARZ010000030.1:0-52031 GCF_025210255.1 Donghicola sp.
CCCCCCCGGGCCTGCCCGCGCCCCCCCACTGCCGGGTCGGGGATTTCCTTCGCGGGCGGCCGGGGGGCGCCGCCCCCCCCACCCCCGGGGTAATTGGACCAAGATGAATGACTGACGCGTTGAAAGCCCGATTGGTGGCGCAGGCGCGGGCCGAGGGCTTTTCCGAGGTTCGGGTGTGTCGCCCTTGGGACGTGCCGGAGGTTCCGGCGCGTTTGGAGGCGTTTGTCGCGCAGGGCTTTCATGGCCAGATGGGCTGGATGGAAGAGCGGATGTCGTGGCGCGGGGACCCTGCGGCGCTGTGGCCCGAGGCGCGGTCGGTGATTGTGCTGGGGGAAAGCTATACGCCTGAGGACAATCCGATGGACGTGGTGGGGATGCCTGATCGCGGGGCAATTTCCTTCTATGCGCGGGGCAAGGACTACCATGATCTGGTCAAGAAGCGGCTGAAGCGCTTGGCGCGCTGGCTGATTGCCGAGGGTGGCGGCGAGGTGAAGGTATTTGTGGACACGGCGCCGGTGCCGGAGAAGCCTTTGGGGCAGGCGGCGGGTTTGGGCTGGCAGGGCAAGCATACCAATCTGGTCAGTCGGCAGATGGGGAACTGGTTCTTTATCGGGTCGGTGTTTACGACGCTGGATTTGCCCGTGGACGAGCCCGAGGTGGACCATTGCGGGCGCTGCGACCGGTGTTTGCGGGCCTGTCCGACGGATGCGTTTGTTGCGCCCTATCAGATGGATGCGCGGCGTTGCATTTCGTACCTGACCATCGAGCATAAGGGGCCCGTGGACGAGGCGCTGCGCAGGCGCTTGGGGAACCGGATTTACGGGTGTGATGATTGTCTGGCCGCGTGCCCGTGGAACAAGTTTGCCGTGGCGGCCAGTGACATGCGCTATGCGGCCCGCGAGGGGACTGTGGCGCCGCCGTTGCGCGAGTTGGCAGCGCTGGACGATGCGGCGTTTCGCGAGCGGTTCAGTGGCAGTCCGATCAAACGGATCGGGCGCGACCGCTTTGTTCGAAACGTGCTGTATGCCATCGGGAATTCGGGGGATGCGTCGCTGAAAGAGGTGGCCACCGCGCTGTTAACCGACCCCGATGAGGGCGTGGCCGATGCAGCGCGGTGGGCTGCCTTACAACTAGGGTGATTCTATCCTTGTTTCGTGGCGGATACCAGAGGTCTCACTGCGTCGTCATGATAATGTTATAGGGGTTTGCCGAAGGCCTGTGGCGCCCCACATTAGGGACATCCAAGCAAAGAGGAGTGGTCTGTTGGCCAAGTATACCCGTGACCCCGATGTGATCGCCGCGCTGGAGCCTGACGCCTATTACGTGACCCAAGAGAGCGGCACGGAACGGCCCGGCACAGGGCGCTATCTGGGGAACAAGCAAAAGGGCCTCTATGTGGATATCGTCAGCGGGGAGCCGCTGTTCGTGTCCGCGGCCAAATATGAATCGGGCTGTGGGTGGCCGAGCTTTACCCGCCCCGTGAGCGAAGAGTTCATTCAGGAATTGCGTGACACCACGCACGGCATGGTGCGGACCGAAGTGCGGTCGACCTATGGTGATAGCCATTTGGGGCACGTGTTCGATGATGGTCCGCGCGATCAGGGTGGGCTACGGTATTGCATCAACTCGGCGGCGCTACGGTTTGTCCCGCTCGAGGATATGGAGGCCGAGGGGTACGGCGAGTTCGTGCCCTTGGTCGAGAAGGAGTAAGAGATATGGCACAAGAGCGCGCAGTTCTGGCGGGCGGCTGTTTCTGGGGGATGCAGGATCTGATCCGCAAGCTGCCCGGGGTCGAGTCCACCCGCGTCGGCTATACCGGTGGGGATGTACCTAATGCGACCTACCGCAACCATGGCACCCATGCCGAGGGGATCGAGATCCTGTTTGATCCGGCTGTGATCAGCTATCGGCAGCTGCTGGAGTTTTTCTTTCAGATTCACGACCCGACCACGCTGAACCGGCAGGGCAATGATCTGGGCATGAGCTATCGCAGCGCCATCTATTATGTAGATGACGCGCAGAAGGCCGTGGCCGAGGATACGATCGCGGACGTCAACGCGAGCGGCATCTGGCCCGGTACTGTTGTGACCGAGGTGGAGCCGGTCGGCGATTTCTGGGAGGCCGAGCCAGAGCATCAGGATTATCTGGAGCGGTTCCCCAACGGCTATACCTGTCATTTCCCGCGGCCCGACTGGGTGTTGCCCAAGCGCGACGCAGCGGAATGAACGAAAGCCGGCCTCCGGGCCGGTTTTTCTATGTCCGAGGGCCCAAACGAAAGCCCCCCGCGGTGAAGCGGGGGGCCTACTCGTACTTGGGTTACTGGGGATGTGGGTTACTTACCCGTTTCACTCGTTAAAAGCGGTAGGACATCCGGACCTGAGCGGTGGTCGCATCAGCGTCTGTGTTGGTGTCGTCCATATCGATAAAGCGGTGGCGCAGGACTTCGCCGCCGACGGTCACATTGTCGGTGACCTTGTGCTCGTAGCCTAGGCCGACAAAGCCGCCTTCGTTATAGCCAGCCTCTTCGAAGTTGGCGCCCGCTGCACCGGCGGTGATATAGGGCAGGCCTTGGCCCATGTCGTAGCCAGCCTTCAGCTTCAGGCGGGTGACGTCTTGCAGAGTTTCGTCGCCGTCATCCAGTTCGATGTTGCCTGCGTCGAATTCAATGCCTGCACCCAGAACGTATTTGCCGAAGTCATAGTCATAGCCAAGGTGCACACCGCCGAGACCGCCGTTGCCGTCCATGTCGATTGCGCCTTCGTCGGTTTCGACTTTGCCGCCGCCCGCTTGGATACCGCCGTAGAAGCCGGTCCAGTTGCCATCAACGCTGACAGGTTCGGGTGCCACGATGGGCGCGGGTTCGGTGGGCGGGGGGGTCAGCGAGCCAGCCAGAACAGGTGCTGCCGACAGGGCAACGATCGAAGTGAGAGCTGCGGTTTTGATAGCCATGATCTCAACCTTTCTTTCTTTTAAACAAAACAAATCCGCCGGTGTTCGGCGTTGGTGGTTATCTGTGGTGGGATAAGGCATTGTTCAATCACAGGAAAATCACTTGTAAGGCGCGAAGTCGTGACCGGATCGGCGGGAACATGTGCACGGGGTCGGCGAAAAATGCCGATGGCGGGCATGGGGCGCGGGGATTTGGAATAGCGTGTTTGCCGTGGCCGCATGGCTAAAAGCTTGACCGATGGGTCAAAGAGGCGCACTGCCAAGGCATGCCCTACGAAACTTACCAGCCTTTTAAGGCCATTACGCTCAAACTTGTCTCGGTTGTCGCCTTTACCTCTATGGCGGCGATGGTGAAAGCAACAGCGGATGTGGTGCCGACGGGCGAAGCGGTGTTTTTCCGCTCGGCGTTTGCGATGCCGGTTTTGTTCACGTGGCTGTGGATCAGCGGCAGTCTGCGCAGCGGGATCAAAGTGAAAAGCCCGATAGGCCACGTTCTGCGCGGATTGATCGGATCTAGCGCGATGGGCATGAACTTTCTGGCGCTGGGCTTGCTGCCCTTGCCCGAAGTGACGGCGATCGGGTTCGCGGCACCGCTGCTGACTGTGGTCTTTGCCGCACTGCTGCTCAAAGAGCGTGTGGGGCCGTTCCGACTTTCCATGGTGCTGTTGGGTCTGGTCGGGGTGATGATTGTCCTGTCGCCGCGCATGACGCTGGATACGGCTGCGGATGGTGCGGCCTTGGGCGCTGTGTTGGTGTTGTGCTCGGCTGTGGCGCGGGCGCTGGCGCAAATCCAGATCCGCCGTCTGGTCGAGATCGACAACACCACAGCCATTGTGTTCTGGTTCACAGTCACAACCACGGGGCTGTCTCTGCTGACCGCGCCCTTTGGTTGGGTGATGCCAGACCCGATTTCGCTGGGGCTGCTGATCGGGGCGGGGCTGCTAGGGGGGCTGGGGCAAATCCTGATGACCTCGGCCTACCGGTTTGCCGGAGCGGCGCTGGTCGCGCCGTTTGACTACAGCGCGATCATCATGGCGCTGGGGATGGGGTATTTCCTGTTTGACGAGATCCCGACCGTTCAAATGCTGATCGGATCGTGCGTGGTGATCGCGGCTGGGGGCCTGATCATCTGGCGCGAGCACCGTCTGGGTTTGCGGCGCGGCAAAGCCCGTTCTGGCATGACACCGCAGGGATAATACTTAGGTATTATCCGCAATACGTAAGTTTTAATCCTTAATTACAAGACATCCGAATCTACTCCGAACGATATTTGCAAAATGAGACCCATTTTTGTTTGCGTCTGCGCAAAACAAAGTTTGTGGATGTTAGCGGAAAACCTGACCGGTCGGGTAGATCAATCCGGATAAGAAAATCCTTAAATTCAAATATACTTGATTTTCAGGGCGTTACTACGACCCGAAGGACGTCTAATTCCGGATGCTTTTGTATCCGCAGTGGATAATTCGGCGGTCGCGGTGGGGTATGGTGGGGCGACCCGACTGGGTGAAATACGTTCCTAAGGGCAACTTATTATGTCATAGTGGGCCTATCGGTTGAGAGTATATGGTTCCTGGTTTTTCGAAACTCTGACCCGCGCAATGATAACGGTTTTTGCCCTTTTACGGGACGCGCAGGTCGGCAATGAAAAGGAACAAACAATGCGTATTCTTATTGCAGACGACCACGAACTGCTTCGGGATACCCTAGAGCTTTACCTCGAGCAGGAAGGCAACATCGAGACCCGCACCGCCGAGGATCTGGATGGCGCGGTTCAGTTGATCGAAGACGAAGGCGATTTCGATCTGGTCCTGCTGGACTTCAACATGCCCGGGATGAACGGGCTGGAAGGTCTGAAAAAGGTCAAAGCCATGAATGGTGGCCAGCGCGTTGCCCTGATCTCTGGTGTGGCCAGCCGCGATGTGGCCGAGCAGGCACTGGCGGAAAATGCAGCGGGCTTTCTGCCCAAGACCTTGTCGGCCCGTAGCGTCGTTAACGCGGTACGCTTCATGGCAATGGGCGAGCAGTATGCACCGCTCGATTTCATGTCCCAAGAGGACGAAGCCTCTGCGCAGAACCACCCGCTGGCGTCGCAACTGTCGCGTCGTGAGATGCAGGTTCTCGAAGGTCTGAGCGGCGGCCTGTCGAACAAAGAGATTGCTCGCAATCTGGACGTTCGTGAGCCCACTGTTAAGCTGCACGTCAAAACCCTGTACCGCAAAATCGGCGTCCATAACCGGACCCAAGCGGCCTTGATCGCGAAAGAGTCCGGCCTGTTCTAAACAGTTGGGCGCTCACGAGATCAGGGGGGAAAGTAATGACCGCACAGACAGTTACGGCATGGATGCAATGATGCGCCGCGCCGGATCGGGCGAGACCCGGCGGGCTGTTGTTGGATGTGTAGGTGTTGACTGATCGACGCAAAGTCTGCGGCCCGAAGAGGGGCAAGGCAATCTAGCGGGAAACCGCTCTTACAACGAAGTGCTGGTGCAAAGCTCTTTTCGTTGGCCTAATCTGCCCCAGAGCACTAGGTGTGGGCCGATGGATAGACTTTTTCGTTCAGTATTTTCGAGCGCGGTTTTGACAGCGCTTTTCACGACCGCAGCTTGGCCTGCGATTGATATCGATCTCTCCGTATCGGGCGGGGATGACGCATTAGAAGACCGTCTGCGGACTGCGTCGCGCCTCTATGCGGCGAACGAGACCGAAGATGTGACGGCGCAAGATTACGCCGCTGCGGCCTTGGCGGAGTACAACACCATCGTGGGTGTTCTGTACGAAGAAGGCTACTATGGACCGAACGTCAGCGTGCGGCTGGATGGCAACGAGGCCAGCCAGCTGAACCCGTTCCGGTTGCCAGCAGAATTTCAGTCAGCCCAGATCACTGTCGAGACCGGACCGCGCTTTGTGTTCCGCGAGGCAGAGGTGGGGCCGTTGCCCGACGGCACCGAACCGCCCGCAGAGTTCGCGCGCGGCCAAGATGCGCGTCTGGACGTGATCCGCAGCACCGGTCAGGACGCCGTGGATGCGTGGCGCGAGGTGGGTTATGCCAAAGCAGACCTGACCGGACAGCGTATTGTGGCAGATCACCCTGCCGAAGCGCTGGATGTGTCACTGGGAATTACAACGGGGCCGCAGCTGCGGTTTGGCCGTTTGGCCGTCGAAAACAACCGGAATGTGCGCGAAGAGCGTATCCGCGCAATCGCGGGTCTGCCGCGCGGCGAGATTTATGATCCCGCTTTGGTCGCAGATGCGTCGACACGCTTGCGCAATACTGGTGCGTTCAGCGCCGTTGCCATGCGCGAGGCGGACGAGATCCGCGATGGCGATACGCTCGACTTTGCGGTGAATGTGGTCGAAGCCAAGCCACGACGCTTTGGGTTCGGGGCGGAACTGATCTCGGACGAGGGGGTGACGCTGTCCAGCTTCTGGATGCACCGCAACATCCTTGGTGGCGCGGAAAAGCTGCGGTTTGACGTCGAGGTCGCAGGGATCGGCGGAACCACTGGGGGCGAGGATGTAAACCTGACCACCCGTTTCGAACGTCCGGCGACCTTTGACCCGCGCAATATCTTGTTCGTGCAGACCGCGTTGGAGCGCATGAACGAGCCAGAGTATAACAGCGACCAGTTCCGGACCGATGTCGGTATCCTGCGCCGTGCGAGCGATGATCTGACCGTGCAATACGGTGTCGCGTTCCGCCGCGCCACTATTGAGGACAGCGATGGCGAGATCAGCTACAGCCAACTGCTGTTCCCAGTCTCGGCCACTTATGACAAGCGCGAAGGCGGCAGCGACGCGACGGGCGGATATTACCTGAGCGGTGAAGTCATGCCGTTTTACGGGCTGAACGACACGCCAGAGGGCATCCGATCGACTTTTGATGCGCGGACGTATTTCAGCGCGACCGAAACGACGGTGTTTGCCCTGCGCGGTCAGCTTGGCTTTATCGAGGGAGCCAAGGCCGAGGATGTTCCCGCGGACTTCCAGTTCTATTCGGGGGGCGGCGGCACCGTCCGCGGCCAGAACTACCAATCGCTGGGCTATAATGACGGCGGCGGGGCGAGCTTCCTAGGGGCGTCCTTGGAGCTGCGTCAGGGCATCACGGACGCGATCAGCGCGGTTGGCTTTGTCGATTATGGCTTTGTCGGTGGCGAGCTGGGGCTGGACACCGAGGGCGAGGACCACGCGGGTGCAGGTCTCGGCGTGCGGTACAACACACCTATCGGCCCCTTGAGACTGGACGTTGCGACGCCAATGAGCGGTGATGACATTGGCCGTGAATACGAAATCTATATCGGGATCGGACAGGCGTTTTGAGACGGATATTTGCAGCATTTTTGGTGCTGTTGCTGCCCGTTGGGGCAGTGGCGCAGGATGACGACGGCCAAGGCTACCTAGAGCGGCTGTTGCAGGACACTTTGTCCGGAGCAGGACGCGAGGTTCGGATCGAAGGGTTCGAGGGCGCGCTTAGCTCCCGCGCGACCATCGACCGTTTGACCATCGCGGACGATCAGGGCGTTTGGCTGGATGCGACAGGACTGGCGCTGGATTGGAGCCGCGCGGCCCTGCTGCGGGGCCGGATCGAGGTGAACGAGCTGTCCGCCGAGAGCATCTCGATGCCGCGCAAACCGATCTCGAACGAGGTTGATGTTCCCGCACCCGAGGCGACAGCGTTTTCTCTGCCGGATCTGCCTGTGTCGGTAACTGTCGAAACATTGCAGGTGGATCGTGCGGCTTTGGGCGCCGATGTGATTGGTCAGGACGCGGTTATGACCCTGAGTGGGTCGGCACAACTGGCCGATGGCGCGGGCACTGTTTCCCTAAATGCGGAACGTACGGACGGCCCGAACGGTCAGTTCGAAGTCGATCTGGCCTATGATCCCGGTGAAAATACGGCCTCTATTTTGGTGGCCGCGTCAGAGGATGCGGGCGGGATCGTAGCGACTTTGGCGGGTATTCCGCAAAACCCAAGCATTGATCTGCGGATCGAAGGCGAGGGGCCTGCAGACGATCTAACGGTGGATATTGCGCTGCGGACCGACAGTTCGCTGCGTTTGGGCGGGCAGGTGACCCTGCGCGGACAGGCATTGGACGTCGATCTGGGGGGCGATCTGCGCCCCTTGGTCGAGCCGCTATACCACGATTTGCTGGGGGATGACGCGCGGGTTGTCGCTTCGGCGGCCAAGGCGGATGATGGCACGCTCACGCTCGATAATCTGTTGATCGAGGCGCGCGCCGCCAATGTACAGGGCGCGGCTGTGATCGGGCCCTCGGGTCTGCCCCAGAGCATTGAACTCGAAGGTTCCTTGCGGGCACCGGATGGATCGCCCCTGACCTTGGCCGAGGCTGTCACTGTTGAAAGTGTGACGCTCGATGTGAACCACGATGCCGCGTCGAGCGCGGATTGGCAGGGCGAGGTGGTGCTGAACGGCCTCAGCCAAGCGGCTGTGACCCTGCCCAAAGCAGTTCTGACAGGCCGAGGACAGATCACACCGGCGGGCGAGAGTATGCCCCAGACCGTGACGGCCCGCTTTGATTTCGAGACGACGGACCTGCAAATGGCCGACGCGGCGCTTCAGGCGCTGTTGGGGCCACAGGTAACGGGTGCTGTCAGCTTGACCGCTGTCGAGGGACAGCCCTTGGATCTGAGCGATTTGGCGATCAATGCGCTGGCCTTTGTGGCCACGGGGTCTGCGACGATTGATGGTCTGGAGAGCGGATATGACACCAAGCTCGACCTGAACGTGACTGCGGATGATCTGTCCAAAGCGCGAGAGATGGCGGGCTTGGACCTGGATGGCGCAGCCGAGTTTGCGGTGTCGGGGACGGTTGTGCCCTTGTCCGGTGCCTTTGACCTGCGGGCGACGGGGGACACGCGGGCGCTGGAGATTGGCCAAGAGATGCTGGACGGTCTGGTGGGCGGCGATGGCAGTCTGTCGGTCGTGGCACGCCGCGATGAAACGGGCCTGACGATCGACGAACTGCTGGCGAACACGGACGGCGCGCGGGTGCAGGCCAATGGCACTATCGGTAGCGCGGAGACAAATTTCGAGTTTAATACCTTTGTCAAAGATTTCAGCCGGTTGGGTCGGGGCGGTTCTGGCCGAGCAGCTTTGGACGGTGACATTGTTCTGTCGGGCGCAATCCTGAAATCCCTGTTAGTGGACGGTGTTCTGAGCGGACCGAGCGGATTGGTGATCCCCTTGGGCGAGGACCAATTGGCAATGTCGGGAGGCAAAATCGACCTGAGCGCTGGAGATGGACGCTGGAACATCAAGACAGACCTGAGCGGCGTGAACCATCCGCTGGGGGCGGTGGCCGAGGCGCTGATCAAGGGGTCTGGAAGCTACGCGCAAGGCGAGAACGGCATTGTCGAAGCCGTGCGTGGGTCGATCGATGCGGCGCTGAGGGGTTTGAGACCTCAAGATGCTGCGCTGGCGCAGGCTTTGGGGCAGGAGGTCAGTTTCCAAACTTCGTTTGATTACGCCGATGGCAATCCCTTGATGCTGGACCCGCTGCGCTTGCAGGGGGCGGACTACGGGGCCTCGGGCGATGTGTCAGTGGATATGGAAACGCAGATTGCCACAGTCGATCTGACGGCGAATGTGCGGGATGCCTCGCGGTTCTCTGGACTTGCGGGTCGTCAGTTGCGCGGGGCTGCGCAACTCGATGTGGATGGCACGGTGTCTGCGACCGCGGCGGATGTGACGGTGACCGGATCGGGCAGCGGCCTTGATCTGGGGGACCCGCATATCAACGGCGTTCTGGCGGGGCGGTTCGATCTGGACACCCACGTCATCCGTGACGGGAGCAACATCACCATCGAGCGTCTGTCGCTGGATGCTGGTAACCTTAACCTGACAGCGAGCGGGTCCCTGACCGAAGAGGGCAAATCCCTAACCGCGGATGCACGTGTCCCTGATGTGGGGCGGATCAACGGTGACTTCTCTGGCCCTGTTACGGTGAATGCCCAAGTGGGTGGCGACGCTGACACCACGACGATTGATGCCACGCTGACCGGTCCTGCGGGGATGACGACGAATGTGGATGGCGCGATCCTGAGCAACGGAAATCTGGACCTGACGGCAACCGGCGGTGTCCCCTTGGGACTGGCCAATCCGATGATCGCACCGCGCCGCGTGTCGGGAGACGCGCGGTTCGATCTGGCGCTACGGGGCCCTGCGGGACTGGATGCGCTGAGCGGGACCGTGACCCTGTCGGACGGGCTGTTTTCCGAGCCGTCGTCGGGCATTACGCTGAATGATATCGGCGGCACCGCGACCCTTGGTGGCAATCAAGTGCGCTTGGACCTGAACGCAAGCAGCAGTCAGGGAGGCAGCATTGGGGTGAGCGGCACCGTAGGGCTAACCGGCAATTACAACGTTGATGCCAATGTCTCGATCGTGGAACTGACCTTGGTCGATCCGGGTCTGTACGAGGCAACTTTGGGCGGCGATTTGCGGTTCCGGGGTCCTGCTCTGGATGGTGGACGCCTGTCTGGGGACATTACTCTGAGCGAAGCTGAACTGCGTATTCCCGAAACGGGCGCGGGCGCAGCGGGCAGTATTCCGGATATTGAGCATCTCGGGACGCCAGCTGACGTGCGCCGGACCTTGGACAAAGCAGGGCTGTCGACGACAGCGACCCCAGAAGCCGCAGACGAAGGCCCCGGCATCGCCATTCCGCTGGACGTCACGATCAGCGCGCCATCGCGTATCTTTGTCCGTGGTCGTGGGCTGGATGCCGAGCTTGGGGGGCAAATCCGTCTGACCGGCACGACAGCGGATATCATCCCGATTGGTCGTTTCGATTTGGTGCGCGGGCGCTTGCTGCTGCTGGGGCAACGCTTTGACTTTGACGAAGGGTATATCAGCCTCGAAGGGGCCTTGGTTCCTGTAATCCGACTGGTGGTCGAGACCGAGCAAGGCGATGTGATGACCTATATCATCGTAGATGGCGAAGCATCGTCGCCCGAGGTGTCCTTTAGCTCTTCTCCCGAATTGCCCGAGGACGAGGTTCTGGCACAGCTGCTGTTCGGTCGTGACATGAGTCGCCTGTCTGCCTTTCAGGCGCTGCAACTCGCAAATGCGGTGGCGGTTCTGGCTGGGCGCGGCGGCGAGGGGATCGTCTCTAGATTGCGTCAGGGCTTTGATCTGGATGATCTGGATGTGACCACGGATGAACAGGGCAATGCGGCGCTGCGGGCGGGCAAGTACATCTCAGACAACGTCTACACCGATGTCACCGTTGGGGCGACGGGGCAGACGGAGTTGAACCTGAATATCGATATCAGTCCGTCAGTTACGGCGCGCGGTGGTGTGGATAACGATGGCCAGAGTAGCGTCGGGATTTTCTTTGAGCGGGATTATTAATCTTTTGATAACGCTGGTCAGTAAATTTGACGTTTAGAGTGATACGAATAGTTTCCGTTTAGATTGAAGGCAGGCGGGTACCCTGCTAACCAAACTGCTAACTGCAACTAATTGAGGGTCCAGCCCCGGTGTCACTCTTTCTGATCGCTGCTCTACCCTTCATTGGCGCTTTGCTGCCCGGCCTGATGATCCAGGCGGGGCGGAATACCTGTTCGACCTGGACGGGTATTATCTCTCTGTCCGCATTGATTGGCCTGTTGGTCCATGCTCCCGCCGTGCTGCGGGGCGAAGTGATCACGGCCTCGGTCGAATGGATGCCTGCGCTTGGTCTTAACGCTAGTTTCTACCTTGATGGTTTGGGGCTGCTTTTCGGGACGCTGATCCTGGGTATCGGGTGTTTGATCATCCTGTACGCTCGGTTCTATCTGTCCACGAAAGACCCGATGGGGAACTTCTACACCTACCTCCTGCTGTTCCAAGGCGCGATGGTGGGGATTGTCCTGTCGGATAATATCCTGCTTTTGCTGGTTTTCTGGGAGTTGACCTCGCTGTCGTCCTTCCTGCTGATCGGCTATTGGAAGCACTTGCCCGAAGGGCGCCAAGGCGCACGGATGGCTCTGACTGTGACCGGCATGGGCGGTTTGGCCCTAATCGGCGGCATGCTGATGCTGGGGAATATCGCGGGCACCTACGAGCTGACCGAGCTGTTGGAAAAGCGCGATCTGATCCAAGCGGACCCGCTGTACGTTCCGGCGCTGCTCCTGATCCTGTTGGGTGCGTTCACCAAGTCTGCGCAATTCCCCTTCCACTTCTGGCTGCCGCGCGCGATGGCTGCGCCGACGCCTGTGTCGGCCTATCTGCACTCAGCGACCATGGTGAAAGCGGGCCTGTTCTTGATGGCGCGCCTCTATCCCGTGATGTCCGGCACCGCGGAATGGTTCTGGATCGTCACGCTGGCGGGTCTGATCACAATGGTCTTGGGCGCGCTGATCGGCATCTTCCAGAATGACCTGAAGGGGCTGTTGGCCTACTCGACCGTCAGCCATCTGGGCCTGATCACCATGCTGCTGGGCTTTAGCACCGAAGCGGCTGTGATCGGCGCGGTGTTCCACATCATCAACCACGCGACCTTCAAAGCTTCGCTCTTTATGACAGCCGGTATCGTGGATCACGAGGCGCATACGCGCGACATCACCCGATTGGGCGGCTTGCGGCACTTGATGCCGATTACGTTCATCATCTCGGCCGTGGCGTCCCTGTCCATGGCAGGCATTCCGCCCTTCAACGGCTTCTTGTCCAAGGAAATGATGCTCGAGGCTGCTGCGCACACCTATCTGGGGGACAATCACTGGCTGGTGCCTGCTCTGGCGACTTTGGGTGCGCTGTTCTCTGTGGCGTACTCGTTCCGCCTGCTGATCCACACTTGGTTCGGCCCTGTGCGTGATGACTATCCGCACAAGCCTCATGATCCGCCGTTCGGCATGTGGCTGTCGCCTGCGTTCCTTGCCATCCTAGTGGTGATGATTGGTCTCTTTAGCCAAGCATTGGTGGGTCCGCTGGTCGATACGACCGCTGCGTCTGTGATGGGCAATGGTGCGCATCCCCATGCGCATCTGAAGTTGTGGCATGGCGTGACACCTGCACTCTACATGTCGGGAATCGCTGTTCTGGGTGGTCTGGTGCTGTTGGCGCTGTACCGTCCAGCCAACGGACTGTGGCATGCGGCGCCCCGTCCCGATGCCAAGGTTATCTTTGATGCTATCGTGGGCGCTGTATCGTCCGCTGCGGCTTGGATCACCGGAACGCTGCATGATGGCAAACTGACCCGCTATGCGGCGATCTTCTTTATCTTTGCGGTGCTGGCCTCGTGGCATGCCTTTACCGGTGGCCAAGGTGTGAGCCTGCTGCGCGAGCCGATGCAAGCTGACATCATTCCGATCATTGCGTGGTTTGCGCTGATCGTTGGTACAGGCGTCACTGTCTTCTATCACCGTCATCGCCTGCTGGCGCTGGTCGTGCTGGGGATCATTGGCGTCGTGATTTCGCTGTCGTTTAACTACCTGTCCGCGCCTGACCTTGCCTTGACCCAGTTGTCGGTCGAGGTTGTGACCATCGTCTTGCTGCTGCTGGCGCTGAACTTCCTGCCGGAATTCACGCCGCGTGAGAGCAGCACAGCGCGCAAGGCACGCGATCTGATCATCGCGGGCGGTGTTGGCGTGGCAGTCGCCGCGTTGGCCTATACCGTGATGCTGACCGACTTTGCGATGCCCTCGATCGCGGAATACCATCTGGCCAACAGCCACGATCTGGGTGGCGGGGATAACGTGGTGAACGTCATCCTCGTGGACTTCCGTGGCTTTGATACCTTTGGCGAGATCACCGTTCTGGGGATTGCCGCTCTGATCATCTATGGCGTGACCGAAGGGCTCTTGGGGTCCAAAGTGCGCCTGAGCTTGCTGGAGCGTAAGCCGAACCATCCCGTCGCGGGCGACGAGCACCCGCTAATGATGGTGGTCGCGACCCGTCTGCTGCTGCCAATCGCGATCATGGTGGGCGTCTACATCTTCTTGCGGGGTCACAATGATCCAGGGGGCGGCTTCGTCGCCGGTCTGGTCGTCGCGATTGCGCTGCTGATGCAGTACATGGCATCAGGCTATGACTGGGCTGACCAGCGTCAGCGCTATCCCTACCACGCCACAATCGCGAGCGGTGTGATCATCGCAGCGATCACGGGCATTGGGGCGTTCTTTAACAACATGCCGTTCCTGACCAGTGATTACGGGTACTTCCAGTTCCCGCCGCTGGAGAAGTTCGAGCTGGCGACGGCCATGGGCTTTGACCTTGGGGTGTTCCTCGCGGTTGTTGGCGCTGTCATGCTGACCCTGGAAAGCCTGTCGCGTCTGGCCTACCGCCGCGGTGATGTGCCTGATGAATACCCGATGGACATCAACCCATCGCGCCTGCCCAAGAGCGAGGATCACTAACTATGACCATCGAGTTTCTTGTCGCGAGCGCCATTGGTGTGCTGACTGCAGCAGGGATCTATCTGATCCTGCGCTTCCGGACGTTCCCGGTCATTCTGGGAACCTCTTTCCTATCCTATGCTGTAAACATCTACCTGTTCTCGACCGGCCGCTTGATCGTGGGCGCGCCGCCCGTGCTACAAGGATACGGAGACTACACTTACACGGACCCGCTGCCGCAGGCGCTGGTTCTGACTGCCATCGTGATCGGTTTCGGCATGACCGCTGTGGTTCTGATGATCGCCCTTGCGGCGTATCTGTCGGGCGGCCATGACAAAATCGACATGCAAGACGACGACGCATCGGAGGACCGGGCATGAGCCACTGGATCATTACGCCGATCCTGCTGCCGACCCTTCTCGGCGCATTCATTGTTCTGTCCGTTCGCCATCAAGTGGCGCTGCAGCGGGTCTTCTCGCTGGTTGGACTATCGTTGCTGCTGATCAACGCGCTTGGCCTGTTTGTCTATGCCCAAAGCGGGGACATCTGGGTTTACGAGTTGGGGGCTTGGCCTGCGCCCTTTGGCATTGTCATCATGCTGGACCGTCTGTCTGCGTTGATGGTGCTGCTGACGGCTGTGTTGGCAATCTGCGTCATGCTGTATGCCATCGGGTCCGACTGGGACAAACGCGGCAAGCATTTCCACGCGCTTTTCCAGTTCCAGCTGATGGGCGTGATCGGCGCCTTTATGACGGGCGACGCGTTCAACCTGTTCGTCTTCTTCGAGATATTGCTGATCGCCAGCTATGGTCTGATGACCTTTGGCGGGGGGACGCGCCGTCTGCAGGCAGGTACGCAATACGTGATTTACAACCTGCTGGGATCGACCCTGTTCCTGTTTGCTCTGGGGACGCTGTATAACGTCACCGGCACGCTGAACATGGCAGACATGGCAGCCCGCATTGCTGTGCTGGAGCCTGAGCATACAGCGCTCTTGCGCGTCGGTGTGGTCATGGCGCTGATGGTCTTCGCGGTCAAAGCTGCGATCCTGCCACTGCACTTCTGGCTGCCTGAAAGCTATGCCGCAGGCCCGGCGCCGGTTGCTGCCCTGTTCGCGATCATGACCAAGGTTGGCGCCTACGCAATTTTGCGCATGTTCACGCTGGCCTTCCCGCAGGACTCGCCTGCGATCGCAGGCAGCTATGATGTCTGGCTCTTGCCTGTGATCGTTATTTCGCTTGCTGTTGGCATGATCGGTATTCTGGGGGCCAAATCGCTGTCCAAGATGGTGGCTTACGCTGCCATCGGTTCGGTCGGTACCCTGCTGATCGCGATCGCGCTGTTCACTCCCGAAGCGACCGCTGCCGCGATTTACTACGTGGTGCATTCGACGTTGGCGACTGCCGCGCTGTTCCTGATCGTCGATTTGGTCGTCTCCCGCCGCCCACAGTGGCAGGACACCATCCGCGAAGATCGCCCCATGCCGCAAAATGGATTGGTCGCCGCGTTCTACTTTGCCGCCGCGATTGCGATGGCGGGGATGCCGCCGCTGTCCGGCTTCTTGGGTAAGCTGCTGATCCTTGATGCTGCTGTGGGCAACTGGTGGCTTTGGGGCGCGATCTTGATCACCTCGTTGATCGCGATCATGGGCTTTGGTCGCGCCGGTTCGCTGGTGTTCTGGAAGGGCTATGGCCTGCCCGAAACCGACGCGCCTGCTTATGAGCATCCCCGTCAGCCCTTGGCCTTTGTCGCCATTGGGACCCTGATGGCTGGGATCGTTGCGATGACTGTTCTGGCGGGGCCGATGCACCGCTTTGCCATCGCCACCGCAGAGCAACTCTATGACACGGATGCCTATATCTCTGCCGTCATCAACAACACGATGGAAGAGAGCATGGCGCACGAAAAGGATGGCAGCGGTCACGCGCCTGTGGACGAGCATTTGCTTCAGACCGAGGGCGGCGAACATGGCACCGATCATCCGCAAGAGGCCACTGACGGCCACGCAGGGGAGTCCCACTGATGCTGAAACGTATCTTTCCACACCCCTATCTGACGGCTCTGCTAACACTGGTCTGGATGCTGCTCGATAACACTGCCGGTCCGGGCGTGTTCATTGTGGGCCTGATCTTGGGTATCTTTATCCCGATCATCACAGCAGCTTACTGGCCGGATCGTCCCGTTCTGAAGCATCCGATCAAAATTGCGGCCTACGTGCTGATCGTCCTGTATGATATCGTCAAATCGAACATCGACGTGGCGCTGATCGTGCTGTTCAAATCCAACGCAGCGCGCAAGCCCGCTTGGGTTACGGTTCCGCTGGATCTGAAAACGCCCGAAGCGATCACGGTTCTTGCGGGCACCATCACCATGACGCCCGGTACAGTGACTGCTGATGTGTCTGCTCAGGGCAGCGCGCTGCTCGTTCATTGTTTGGACGCGCCCGATCCGGATGCCATACGTGACGACATCAAATCCCGCTACGAAGCTCGCCTGAAGGAGATTTTCGAATGATCATTTCTTACGCTCTCGACTTCGCCTTCATTTGCTTTGGCCTCGGCCTGCTGCTGACTCTCTATCGCGTGATCTTTGCCCCTGGGGTTGGGGATCGCGTTCTGGCGCTGGATACGATGGTGATCAACGCCATCGCCATTCTGGTTCTGCAGGGCATCCAGCAAGGCACCGAAATCTTTTTCGAGGCGGCCATGGTCGTTGCGATGCTGGGTTTTGTGGGCACCGTGGCCTACGCGCGCTTTATGCTGCGCGGCAACATCATCGAATAAGGGGCATTGGATATGGTTGTAGAAATCATTATCGCGGCCTGTTTGGTCATTGCTGGTTTCTTTGGCCTTGTAGGCAGCTTTGGCCTGATCAAGCTGGATCACCCCATGGCGCGTCTGCACGCCCCAACCAAAGCGACCACGCTTGGGGTTGGCGGCGTTCTGATCGCGTCGGTGATCTATTCCTTTGCCTTCGAAGAACATGGCTCGTTGCACGAACTGCTGATCACGCTTTTCCTGTTTATCACCGCGCCGATTACCGCCAATTTCATTTCCAAGGCCTATCTGCACCGTCACGAGCTTGAGGAAGAGCTGCCCGAGCCGAATGGTGACACGAACTGGGCCACCTTGGAGCGTCCCGAGTGGAGCCCCGAGCCGGAGAAAACCCAAGAGGGCTGATCCTTGCTGACATCGCTGCCTGACACCCGCGATCTGGCTTTTGTTGGCGGGGGGCATGCCCATGCCTTGGTGCTGCGGATGTGGGGGATGAACCCGCTTCCGGGCGTTCGGCTGACAGTGATCGACCCGCAGGCGGCAGCGCCCTATACCGGTATGCTGCCCGGGCATATTGCGGGCCATTACTCACGCGAAGAGCTGGATATTGATCTGGTGCGCTTGGCGCGGTTCGCGGGCGCGCGTCTGATCCAAGGGCGGGCGGTGGCAATGGACCTCTCTGAACAGGTCGTCACGGTCGAAGGCTATGGCGCGGTGCCGTATGATGTCGCCTCTGTCGATGTGGGGATCACCTCTGACATGCCTGCGATTCCGGGGTTTTCCGAACACGGCGTCGCAGCGAAACCTTTGGGACGCTACTCGGCCGAGTGGGCGGATTTCTTGAAACAAGGCGGTGGCGATGTAGCGGTCATCGGGGGCGGTTTGGCCGGTGTCGAGCTGTCGATGGCGATGTCCCATGCCTTGGGCTCCCGAGGGCGAGTATCCTTGATCGAGCGTGGGACGGTTCTTGCCGAGCAGTCTGATCGTCATCAACGCATCCTACGCAAAGAGCTAGAGCGTTGGGGCGTTGCATTGCACGAACAGGCGAACATCGCTCAGGTGCAATCCGACTGTGTTCTGCTAGACGACGACACGCGCGTTCCTGCGAACATGACTGTAGGCGCGGCTGGCGCGCGCCCGCATGACTGGCTGGCTCAGACTGGATTGGCATTGGAGTGGGGCTTTATTCGTGTGGATGCGCACCTGCGGACAAGTGATCCAAAAGTCTTCGCTTGTGGTGATTGCTGCCATCAGGACCCCAGTCCGCGGCCCAAAGCAGGGGTCTACGCGGTCCGCGCCGCGCCCATACTTCTAAATAACCTGAAGGCGGCCTTGGGGGCCGGTCAGGTAAAAGCGTTTCGCCCGCAGAAGACGTTTCTGAAGCTGATCTCGCTGGGGGATAAGCGGGCTTTGGCGGACAAGGGCGGGTTTGGGCCGCAAGGTGCCTTGATGTGGAAATGGAAGGACCACATTGACCAGAAATTCATGAACATGTTCCGCGATTTGAAGCCGATGGCAGGCCTTGCTGTGCCTGCGCAGGTCGCGGATGGCGTGCGAGAGGAGTTGGGTGGCGGAAAACCCCTGTGTGGCGGCTGCGGAGCCAAGGTCGCCGCGGGCCCCTTGCGCGCGGCCTTGGCGAATGTGACGCCGACCAGCCATCCCGATTTGGTCACGGGGCCAGGGGATGACGCGGCAATTGTCCAGATGGGCGAGGTCACTCAAGTGATCACCACTGACCATCTGCGCGCGTTTTGGGAGGACCCAAAGGTCTTTGCCCGTATCACGACCATCCATGCTTTGGGCGACATCTTTGCCATGGGCGCGCGGCCCCAAACGGCCTTGGTCAACCTGACGCTTCCGCGAATGTCCCCGCGCCTGCAAGAGCGGCGGCTGGCCGAGGTGATGGAAGGCATCACCGGCGCTCTGGCGGAATGCGGTGCGGCGTTGGCGGGCGGGCATACGACATTGGGGGCGGAACTGTCTCTGGGTTTGACGTTGACCGGCATTCTCGATGGTCCTGCGCGGACCAAGGCAGGGGCCCAGGTTGGCGATGCGCTGATTCTGACGCGGCCGTTGGGCTCGGGGGTGATCATGGCGGCCGAGATGCAGCTGGCGGCTGATGGGCGCGATGTGGCCGCGCTGCTCAGGGCGCAGGTCGAACCCCGTACGGCAGAGGCAAACGCGCTGCATGGTGTGCATGCTTTGACCGACGTGACCGGTTTTGGTTTGGGGGGACATTTGGGCGAGATGCTAGAGGCAAGCAGGTGCGGCGCGGTGATCGACCTGTCTGCAGTGCCCGCCTATTCTGGCGCGCGGGAGTTGCTGGCGCGGGGGCAGAAATCGAGCCTGCATGATCTGAACAGGACTGCGGCGCCAATTGATGGACTGATCCACCCAGAGGCCGAGATCCTGTACGACCCCCAGACGGCGGGCGGGTTCCTAGCTGCGGTACCACAGAGCGATGTGCCAGCCTTGATCGCAGTATTGAAGGCCACCGGCGCACAGCCCGCAGTGATTGGGGAATGCGTCGCGGGACCTGCGCGGTTTACTCTGCGCTAAGGCTCAGGCATTTCTCAGCGGCGCGGTCTAGTGCTGCTGTGTCGATCGCATCGCCAAGGTGAATCCGGCCCAGCAGGGTGTGCGGATAGCGGTTTGCTGATTTTTCGTAGCGGCTGTCGTAGTGCTGCTCCATCAACTCAGCCGCGAGCGTGCTAAAGGCGCCAACCTTGGCCAGCTCCATCCAGTGGTCGACCAGCTCGCGGCTTTGGAAGCTCCGAAGGGGCTCCATCCGTGCCATCAGTGCCTCTGGGTCGTCGATTAGATCGGCATAGGCACGGGTCAGATATTCGGCGCGGGCGGGAATGCTGGCGTCGATACGAATCCGCGGGGCTGCACACATGGCGGTCCAGACCGATGGGGGCACGAGGCGGTCGCCAATGCGGCTGGACTCGGCCTCGACATACACGGGTTTTGAGGGATCAAGGTGCGCGAGCTGCATGGCCAGTTCGCCCTCGGCCTTCTTTTGGCTGGGTTGGGGGTGGCCAACGGCACCAAGCAGCGATCCACGGTGAGCGTAGATGCCTTCGAGGTCGATGACCTGAGCGCCGGCGGACTTTAGATGCGTCAAAATATCCGTTTTTGCGGTGCCCGTGGGGCCATCGATCAAGATGAATTTGTGGGGGATCGGCTCGTCATGCATGCTTCTGACGATCAAACGACGGTAGCTTTTGTAGCCCCCATCAATCAGACCGACGCGCCATCCGACCTGCGACAGGATTGTCGCGAACGAGCCAGAGCGCTGACCGCCACGCCAGCAATAGACCAGCGGGCGCCAGCCGCCTTGGTAATCGTGAAGCGTTTCCTCAAGATGGCGGGCGACGTTTTTGGCGACCAGTGCGCCCCCGATCTTGCGTGCGTCAAAAGGGCTGACCTGCTTGTAGATTGTGCCGACGCGGGCCCGCTCTTCGTCATCAAGGACGGGTAGGTTGATTGCGCCGGGCAGGTGATCCTCGGCGAATTCGGCAGGGGCGCGGGCGTCGATGATCGTGTCATACGGCAGGTCGCGCAGGTCGGTGAGGGCGTTCAGGGTCAGCTTCATGGCGGTGCAATCTAGTGGTTTTGCGGGCGGGGGCTAGCCCAGAAACGAAAAGCGCCCGCCGCGCTCTGCCGCAAGGGCAGGCTTGGCGGGCGCTGTCATGGCCGTGGGGCCATGACGGATTAGCTACGCACCAGAGCTTCGTACTCTTCGGCGATGTTGCGTGTGATGTCACCAACGGTGAATGTGTAGTCACCGATCTGGCCCACGGGGGTCACTTCGGCAGCCGTGCCGGTCAGCCAGCACTGTTCGAAATCGGCCAGTTCTTCGAGCATAATGCGGCGTTCGTGCACGGTGATGCCCTTGGCTTTGAGCATGTCGATGACGGTCTGGCGGGTGATGCCGTTCAGGATCGCGTCCGGGATCGGTGTGTGTACTTCGCCGTCCTTGACGAAGAAGATGTTCGCGCCGGTCGCTTCGGCCACGTAGCCACGGTAGTCCATGAACAGCGCATCCGAGCAGCCTTTGGCCTCGGCCGCGTGCTTGGACATGGTGCAGATCATGTATAGACCGGCCGCCTTGGCAGCGGTGGGGATGGTTTCAGGCGAGGGGCGCTTCCACTTGGCGATGTCGAGTTTCGCGCCCTGCATTTTGGCGTCGCCATAGTAGGCACCCCATTCCCAAGCGGCAACTGCCATGCGCACAGGGTTCTTTGAGGACGCGACACCCATGTCTTCGCCCGCGCCGCGCCACGCAACAACTCGCACATAAGCGTCGGTCAGGCCGTTCGCTTCGAGAACCGCTTTCTTGGCTTCTTCGATCTGCTCAACGGTGTAGGGGATCGGCATGTCGAGCAAGCCGCCGGACGCAAGCAGGCGCTCCGAGTGCTCGATCGATTTGAAGATTTTGCCGTTGTAGCAGCGCTCGCCCTCGAACACCGAGGACGCATAGTGCAGGGCGTGGCTCAGAATGTGGACGTTCGCATCACGCCATTCCACAAGCTGGCCGTCCAGCCAGATTTTCCCGTCACGATCATCATATGCGCCAGCCATCTTCGGCATCCTTCTTTCATCACGAAATTTGCGAAAGTTGCGCCAGTTTGGTCCGGTGGGGACATAAAGTTGCGCAAATTCGAGGATTCGCTAACAGTCTGCTCTTGGAATGTCAACAAGGCTGACTTAAAAACGAAGGGCAAACGACCAAGCGAGGGGACCCCGATGGAAGAGCGAGGACATCCCGGTTTACACAGTGGCGAGAGCCTTCTGTTTCTGACCGATGAGCAACTGCGCAAAGGCATCGAGGCAATGTTCTTTGCTTATCGCGGGTTTACGGCAGATCCGGACCGAATCCTGAGCGGGATGGAGTATGGGCGGGCCCACCACCGCGCCATTCACTTTATTAACCGAAGCCCCGGGACCACTGTTAACAATCTGTTGAACACCCTCGGCGTGACCAAGCAATCGTTGAACCGCGTGCTGCGGACCTTGATTGCCGACGGGCTTGTTGAGTCGCGTGTGGGCGAGAAAGACAAGCGCGAGCGGCATCTCTATCTGACGCCCGAAGGCGAGGGGTTGGAGCAAAGGCTGTCCGATGCGCAGCGTGCGCGTATGCGCGCAGCCTACCGTGCGGCGGGTCCCGAAGCTGTGGCTGGCTTTCGTACTGTTCTCGAGGCTATGATGGACCCCGACATGCGACGCCAATACCTGTCGCTGCGGGAGGAGAATTCATGAGCGAACCAGCGCCCCACATCCTGATTGTCGATGATGACGAGCGTATTCGGGGTTTGCTTCAGAAGTTTCTGGCACGAAATGGCTTTCTCGTGACGACCGCCCGCGATGCTGCTCATGCGCGCCGCATCCTTGGTGGGCTTGATTTCGACTTGATCGTGATGGACGTGATGATGCCCGGCGAGGATGGCGTCAGCATGACGAAATCCCTGCGCGAGGATCGGATGACGCCGATCCTGCTGCTGACGGCCAAGGGCGAGACCGAGGATCGGATCGCGGGCCTCGAGGCGGGCGCGGATGACTACCTGCCCAAACCGTTCGAGCCCAAAGAGCTGCTGCTGCGCATGAACGCCATTCTGCGCCGGATGCCCGAGCCTGTGGAAACCGATGCCGCACCTAAGCTGCTGCAACTGGGGCCCGTGCGCTATGACATCGACCGCGGCGAGATGTGGCAGGGCGACACGCCCGTGCGTCTGACCGCGACCGAGGCGCAGCTAATGCGGATTTTCGCTGCCCAACCGGGCGAGGCTTTGACCCGTACAAAGCTGGTCGAGGAACTGGGTCGCGACAAAGGTCAGGCACAGGAACGCGCTGTGGACGTCCAGATTACCCGCCTGCGCCGCAAGCTGGAAGAAGACCCCAAGCAGCCGCGCTACCTGCAGACTGTGCGCGGGGCAGGATACATGCTCGCGCCGGATTAACTCTGCTCTGGTTTGGACTGGACAGGGCGCGGGACTCGACCCATCTCAGGGAATGTGATTTTACAAAGACAGCCGCCGCGTGCGGCTGAACCGGAAATTTATAGGGGCCTTCCGATGACCACCGATACACCTGTCAACGAACTCAGCTTCGAAGCCGCCATGACCGAATTAGAAAAGGTCGTCGGTCAGCTGGAAAACGGTCAGGTCCCGCTGGAAGAATCGATCACCCTGTACCAGCGCGGCGCAGAGCTGAAGAAGCATTGCGAAGCCAAGCTGAAGGCCGCAGAGGAAAAGGTCGCGCAGATCACCTTGGACGGCGACGGCAACCCCACGGGTCTGAAGGCCGCCGAAGGTCTCTGATCCCCGATGCAGCAGTTTCTAGATGGGCAGGCGCGGGCGAAATCCGCGATCCAGTCCGAGTTTGACCGTATCTTTGCGGGCCTGCCGAGCGAGCCTGTGCATCAGGCCATGGCGCACGCGGTTCTGAACGGCGGCAAGCGCCTGCGCGGGTTCTTGGTTCTCGAAGGGGCGCGTCTGCACGACATCGATCCCGCCCGTGCGATCTTGCCCGCCTGCGCGATCGAGGCGCTGCACGCCTATTCTCTGGTCCATGACGATTTGCCCTGCATGGACGATGACGACCTGCGCCGTGGTCAGCCCACAGTTCATATCAAGTGGGACGAGGCGACCGCCGTTCTGGCCGGTGACGCCCTGCAAACACTGGCGTTTGAACTGTGCGCCGACCCCGCCGTTGGCCCTGCCGAGGCGCGTGCGGATCTTTGTCTGACACTTGCTCGTGCTTCGGGTGCTCAGGGGATGGTCTACGGTCAGGCGCTCGATATCGCCGCCGAAACCGCCGACACGCCGCTGAACCTTGAACAGATCACCAAGCTGCAAGATGGCAAAACCGGCGCCCTGATCCAGTGGTCCGCCGAGGCTGGTGCCCGTCTGGCGCAGGCCGACGTGACCCCGCTTGGGACCTACGCCAAGGCGCTCGGCCTTGCGTTCCAGATCGCTGACGACATACTTGATGAAACTGGGGACGAGGCCAAGGCTGGCAAGCGCCTGCAAAAGGATGCTGAGGCGGGCAAAGCGACCTTCGTGTCCTTGCTAGGGCTGGATGGCGCACGCCAACGCGCAACCGATCTGGTGACGCAGGCCTGCGACGCTCTATCTCCTTATGGAAAACAGGCCGAAAGCTTGCGGGAAGCAGCCCGTTTCGTTATCTCCCGCGAAAGCTGAAACGCCCCCAAGGAGGCGCGCCCTTATGTCGAACCGTCCCGAGACGCCATTGCTGGACCAGATCACGACCCCTTCGGACATGAAGGGCCTGTCGGATGCACAGCTGAAACAGTTGGCGCGCGAAGTGCGGGCCGAGACGATTAGCGCGGTCTCTGAAACCGGCGGGCATCTTGGTGCGGGGCTCGGCGTCGTCGAGTTGACCGTCGCGCTGCACGCGATCTGGGACACGCCCAAGGACAAGATCATCTGGGACGTAAGCCACCAGTCCTACCCTCACAAAATCCTGACCGGCCGCCGCGATCGTATCCGCACGCTGCGCCAAAAGGGCGGTTTGTCTGGATTTACCAAGCGTTCAGAAAGCCCCTATGACCCCTTTGGCGCGGCGCATTCCAGCACCTCGATCAGTGCTGCTTTGGGCTTTAGCGTGGCGCGTGATCTGGGAGGCAACTGCCCCGAAGGCTTGGGTGACGGCATCGCTGTGATCGGGGATGGTTCGATCAGCGCAGGCATGGCTTATGAGGCGATGAACAACGCCGGCCACCTGAAAAAGCGTCTGATCGTTATTCTTAATGACAACGAGATGTCGATTGCGCCTCCCGTGGGCGCGATGTCGTCCTATCTGTCGAAACTCTATGCCGAGCGTCCCTTCCATGACTTGAAAGAGGTCGCCAAGGGCGCGGTCGGCTTCCTGCCTGAACCCTTCCGTGAGAGCGCCAAGCGTGCCAAAGACATGCTGAAGGGCATGGCGACGGGCGGCACTTTGTTCGAGGCTTTGGGCTTTAGCTATGTTGGCCCCATTGATGGCCACGACATGGACCAGCTGCTGCCTGTTCTGCGCACCGTCCATGACCGCGCAACAGGCCCGATCCTGATCCACGTCCTGACCCAGAAGGGCAAGGGTTATGCCCCCGCCGAGGCTGCCGCTGACAAAGGTCACGGTGTGTCGAAATTCGATGTGGTCACCGGCAAGCAGAAGAAAACCCCCTCGAACGCGCCAAGCTATACCGGCGTGTTTTCCAAGGCACTGTTGGACGAGGCCGCGCGCGACACCAAGGTCTGTGCCGTCACTGCTGCGATGCCTGATGGCACTGGCCTGAAGCAGTTTCAGGACCGCTATCCCAGCCGCTGCTTTGACGTGGGTATCGCTGAACAGCACGCTGTAACCTTTGCCGCAGGTTTGGCGGCGGGCGGTTTGCGTCCGTTCTGCGCTCTCTATTCGACGTTCCTGCAGCGTGGCTATGACCAAGTGGTTCACGATGTGGCGATCCAGCGCCTGCCTGTCCGTTTCGCCATCGACCGCGCGGGTCTGGTGGGTGCCGATGGCGCGACCCATGCTGGCGCGTTCGACACCGCGTTCCTGGCCAACTTGCCCGATTTCGTCGTCATGGCGGCGGCGGACGAAGCCGAACTGGTCCACATGGTCGCCACCGCAGCGGCCTATGATCAGGGTCCGATCAGCTTCCGCTATCCTCGTGGGGAGGGCACGGGCGTCGAGATGCCCGAGCGCGGCGAGATTCTAGAAATCGGCAAGGGCCGCATGATCCGCGAGGGCAAGGGCGTCGCGATCCTGTCTTTTGGCACTCGTCTGCAAGAGGTCATGCAAGCCTGCGAAGCGCTGGACGCGCGGGGCATCAGCCCGACAGTGGCCGATGCGCGCTTTGCCAAGCCGCTGGACCGCGACCTGATCCTGAAGCTGGTGGAGACCCACGATGCCCTGATCACCGTCGAAGAGGGCGCGATTGGCGGGTTTGCCAGCCATGTCTCGCATCTGTTGGCTGAAGAGGGCGTATTCGACCGCGGCTTCAAATTCCGCAGCATGGTTCTGCCTGATATCTTTATTGACCAGGCGAACCCTCGCGACATGTACGCGGTCGCTGGCCTCAACGCCGAAGACATTGAGGCCAAAGTGCTGGAAGTCATGGGCGTCGAGACGCTGGGAAAACGGGCCTAAGCTTCGTTCGGATCAAACGAGTGGTGGACGTGAAACGCCCGCCACGATCCCTTTTGCATCTTCAGACAGAACGTACTGCGCACGCCCGGTTTCGGTGCAGACCCGTAGCGCAGGGTTGCCGACAGCGTCGCGGTATCTCCGTGGAACCAGACCTGCGGGTTGTCGATCGCTAGTTGTTCAATCGTCCCGTTGTTGAAGAACGCCTGAACAGCCGTCAGATGGGCAGGTAGCTCGTCACTGTCGTTTCCGGCGTGATTGTCCCAGAACCGCACCTGATCCTCGGTATAGCAGTCCTTCAACGCGTCGATGTCGCGCGCGTAGAAGGCGTTGTTGTAGCGCTCCAGAAAACTCAGGACCGAACTGCACGGATCCTCGACCGATAGCGATTTCTGTAGTCCTGCGCGGTAGTCGGGATAGGCGAGTTCGACGCCGAGTTCTTCTTTGATGCGGGTGTTATCCACGCGCTTGCTCTCGGCGTAGAAGCTGCGGGCCATGGGGGTCATGTCCGCGTCCTCGAACGCGACGGCGGGGGGCAGGGGCATCCCGAGCAGTTCGGCGGCGTAGGCGATGACGTCCTGCGGCGGGGCAGGGTCATTGTCACAGACGTTATAGACGCGGCCGGGGTTGGGCTGTGCGATGCTGGCTGCCAAGACCTGCGCGATGTCGTCCACGTGGATGCGGCTGAAGACCTGTCCCTTTTTGATGATCCGGCGGGCTTTGCCTGTGCGGACCTTTTCGAAGGGGCCGCGACCGGGGCCATAAATGCCAGCGAGGCGGAAGATATGCAGAGGTAGTCCGTCGATGCTGCCCCACGCTTGTTCAGCGTTCTTGCGGGACATGCCACGCGGGGTGGCGGGGATCAGGGGCGCGTCCTCTGTCACCCAGCCGCCATCGTGGTGGCCGTAGACGCCGGTGGTGGACAGATAGCCGACCCACTCCAGTTCGCTGGCCCGCCGCGCGATGGTGTCACGATAGAGTGCAAGCACCGGATCGCCCGCGTCTTTGGGACCGGTCGAGACCAGAATATGGCTGCATTCCTCTAAGGCCGCGCGCACTTCGTCGCTGCCCCAGAGCAGGGGGATCACGCCACGCACCTCTAGCTCTGCGAAGTTCTCGGGCGAGCGGGTGGTGCCATAGACGCGCCAGCCCTGAGGGACGAGCAGGCGGTCGAGTGCTTGGGCCGAGTAACCGTGGCCAAAGGAAAGCAAAGTCTTTGTCATGCCTCATGTTTGGGCGCGGCCGTGCCGCTTTTCAAGACAACTGTCGTAAGTCTGTGATCTGAAAATGTGCATTCTGCCCGTATTCTGAGCAACGCCCACTTGCGGCGCTAACGAAATTGGTCACACTCGGTACATGACACAAGCTGCTTTTAAATCCTGGCCGGACGTTGCGGCCAATCTGGTGGCCGTCGCCGCGGGGCGTGCGCCGGCTGATCTGGTTTTGAAAAATGGGCGGTGGGTGAATGTCCACACCCGCGAAGTGATTGGTAACACTGACATTGCGATCAAGGATGGACGCTTCGCCTATTGCGGGCCGGACGCCAGCCATTGCATCGGCGAAGGCACCGAGGTCGTCGATGTGGCGGGGCGCTATATCATGCCCGGGCTATGCGACGCGCATATGCACATTGAATCGGGGATGCTGACACCGGCGGAGTTTGCCCGCGCTGTGATCCCTCATGGCACGACGACCATGTTCACCGATCCGCACGAGATCGCGAATGTTTTGTGTCTGGACGGCGTGAAGATGATGCATGACGAGGCGCTGATGCAGCCCGTGAACATCTTTACCCAGATGCCAAGCTGTGCTCCCTCGGCGCCGGGCCTAGAGACGACCGGGCAGGAAATCACCCCCGAGGATGTGGTAGAGGCGATGGCATGGCCGGGGATCATCGGGCTGGGAGAGATGATGAACTTCCCCGGTGTGATCAACGCCGACCCCAAGATGCTGGCCGAGATCGCGGCGACCCAGCGCGCGGGTAAAACGGTGGGCGGCCACTATGCCAGCCCCGACCGAGGGCCTGCCTTCCACGCCTATGCGGCGGGCGGTCCGGCTGATGACCACGAAGGTACCTGCGAAGAGGATGCCATTTCCCGCACTCGTCAGGGGATGCGCCACATGATGCGGCTTGGGTCCGCTTGGTATGATGTGGAGACGCAGATCACTGCGGTCACCGAAAAGGGGCTGGACCCGCGCAACTTCATCCTATGCACGGATGACTGCAACGCGGGGACCTTGGTGAATGATGGCCATATGAACCGCGTGGTGCGCCATGCGATTGAATGCGGTTGCGACCCGCTTATCGCGATCCAGATGGCGACGATCAACACCGCCACCCATTTCGGGTTGGAGCGGGAATTGGGGTCGATTGCCCCCGGCCGCCGCGCCGATGTGATCCTGACCTCGGATCTGAAAACCCTGCCGATTGAACAAGTCTATGCCCGTGGTCAGCTGATCGCCGAAGGGGGCGAATGTCTGGTCGATTGCCCTCATTTCGACTGGCCCGATTCCGCGCGGAACACCGTGCATCTGGATCAGGACCGCGTGGCGGCGGACTTCGAGATCGCCGCGCCCGAGGGTAAAAACACCGTCACCGCCAAGGTCATCGGTGTCGTCGAAAACCAAGCCCCGACCAAGGCGCTGACAGCTGAACTAGCCGTCACCGATGGCTTGGTGCAGGGCGATCCCGCGCAGGACATCTGCCAGATCGCGTTGGTGGAACGGCACCGCGCGACCGGTGGCGTGACGAACGGGTTCGTCAGCGGCTTCGGCTACGACAAACCGATGGCGATGGCCTCGACCGTGGCGCATGACAGCCACCACATGATCGTGGTCGGAACAGACCGAGAGATGATGGCACGGGCCGCGAACCGACTGGCCGAGGTTGGCGGCGGCGTGACCCTGTTCGCCGATGGCGAGGAGAAGGCGCTGGTTGAACTGCCGATCGCGGGCCTTATGTCCGACGACAACGCCGCGACCGTGGCGGCCAAAGCAACCGCCCTAGGGCACGCCATGCAGGCTTGCGGCTGCACCCTGAACAACGCGTTCATGCAGCATTCGCTGCTGGCGCTGGTCGTGATCCCCGCCCTGCGCATCAGCGATTTGGGGCTTGTAGATGTCACCAAATTCGAAATCACGGACCTGTTTGAAGAAAGCTAATCCATAAATGAACAAGCCCGAACTACCGATTGAGACCCCCGAAATTCGGGGCCACGAATACTTCACCGACGCGAAGGCCGCCGTGGCGCGCTTGCGTGAACTCTATGACGAGGCGACAGGCTATCTGCATGACCGCTTTCAAGAGTTGATCGAAGGGGCTGAGCATCGGTCGCGGTATCGAGCCTACTACCCCGAGATCCGCTTTGTCACTTCGACCTTTGCCAAGCTGGACAGCCGTCTGAGTTTTGGTCACGTGGTCGAGCCAGGCACCTATGCCACGACCATCACGCGGCCCGATCTATTCTCGAACTACCTTGAGCAGCAGATTGGCCTGTTGATTGAGCATCATGACCAGCCGGTCGCTATTGGTCCCTCGCAGACGCCCATGCCGATTCACTTTGCCGTCCTTGGCGACGAAGAGATCGTGATCCCTCAGGATGGCGCGGCAACTTTCCCCCTGCGAGATGTGTTCGACGTGCCGGACCTGAACATTACTCACGATGCCATCGTGAATGGTGAAGGGTTCACCTATCCCGATGGTGCGCGCCCCTTGGCCCCGTTCACCGCACAGCGCGTCGACTATTCGTTGGCGCGTCTGGCCCACTATACGGCCACCGACCCAGCGCATTTCCAGAACCACGTTCTGTTTACAAACTATCAGTTCTACGTCGAAGAGTTCGAAGCCTACGCGCGGCAGATGCTGGCAAACAAGGCCAGCGGCTACACCTCCTTTGTCTCTACCGGAAATGTAGAAATCACCGAGGCGGACCAAGAACTGGAAACACCCAAAAAGATGCCTCAGATGCCCACCTACCATCTGAAGAAGGCGGACGGCAGCGGTATCACTTTGGTAAATATTGGTGTCGGCCCGTCCAACGCTAAAACGGCCACCGATCATATTGCCGTCCTGCGCCCGCACGCTTGGGTGATGGTGGGTCACTGCGCTGGGTTGCGGAACACGCAGGCCTTGGGTGACTTCGTGCTGGCGCACGCCTATTTGCGCGAAGATCATGTTCTGGATGCAGATTTGCCGGTCTGGGTCCCGATCCCTGCACTGGCTGAAATCCAGATTGCGTTAGAAGATGCGGTAGAAGAGGTTTCGGAACTCGAAGGCTACGAGCTGAAGCGCATCATGCGTACCGGAACAGTTGCGACCATCGACAATCGTAACTGGGAGCTTCGCGATCAGTCGGGGCCGGTTCAACGACTGTCCCAGTCGCGTGCCATCGCGCTCGACATGGAAAGTGCGACCATCGCTGCCAATGGCTTCCGCTTCCGCGTGCCCTACGGAACGCTGCTCTGTGTGTCGGACAAACCGCTCCACGGAGAGCTGAAATTGCCTGGTATGGCGAGTGACTTCTATAAAACTCAGGTTGCACGTCACCTATTGATTGGCATTCGGGCAATGGAAAGGCTGAGTGAGATGCCGCTAGAGCGTATCCATTCCCGTAAACTACGGTCATTTGAGGAAACAGCCTTTCTCTGAACTGTGATAAATCCGCAAAAATCTGCAATGTGGCCTTGAAAAAAAGGCCATTCAGATTGTCTTGTCCTGATATTTCGCGTTAGATGCCCCAACACGTACCCAGCGACGACTGGGAATAAAAATATACGGAGACCAGAAATGGCAAAGCCTATGACGAAAACCCAACTGGTTGCGGCTCTGGCCGAGGAGATGGGGGCAGAAAAGAAAGCAGCTGCGCAGGCACTGGACGCAGTGACCGCGATCATTACTCGCGAAGTTGCAGAGGGTGGTTCGGTAACCCTGCCTGGCGTTGGCAAATTCTACTGCCGCGAGCGCCCCGAGCGTATGGTGCGTAACCCCGCCACCGGCGAGCAGATCAAAAAAGAGGCCGACAAGGTCGTCAAAGTGACTGTTGCCAAGGCACTGAAAGACAGCGTCAACGGCTGATCTTTTTGCGGGTTCCGCAAGGTTTCAAAGGGTCTCTGCCACTGCAGGGGCCCTTTTCTTTTTGCTGGGCTTTCTTGCGTCCGCTGCATGGCTGACATGACGCAGCTTTCGCTGGCGCCGCGCAAATGTCTCTGGCAGGGTTCGCCGACGACCAACCCGGAGAGACCCCATGGATATTCGCGCGATGCTGGCCGGACTGGCCTTTGGACTGATGTGGTCCTCGGCCTTTACCTCTGCGCGGATGATTGTCGCCGAAGCGCCCCCACTGACGGCCCTGTCCCTACGGTTTTTGGTGTCTGGTGTGATCGGCATCGTGATTGCCTATGCGCTTGGGCAGCGCGCCCGCCTGTCTGCGGCCCAGTGGCGGGCGACAGTGATCTTTGGTCTTTGCCAGAACGCTTTGTATTTGGGTTTGAATTTCATCGCAATGCAGACGGTCGAAGCCTCTCTTGCGTCCATTGTTGCCTCGACCATGCCGCTCTGGGTCGCACTTGTGGGCGTCTCATTCTTTGGCCAAACTGTCCGCCCAATTGGCTGGATCGGCCTGATTGCAGGCATCGCAGGGGCCGCCTTGATCATGGGAACGCGTGTGCAGGCAGGCGCCGATCCTTTCGGTCTGCTGCTCTGTGCGATTGGCGTGGCGTCCCTCTCCGCCGCGACGTTGTCAGTGCGTGTCGCCTCGGCCGGAGGCAACCGCCTGATGGTTGTCGGTCTGCAAATGATGGTCGGCTCCATCGCGCTGCTGCCGTTCGCGATGATCTACGAATTCCCGACGCTGGACGTCACACTTACCCCGCGCCTGACGCTCGCCTTCCTGTACACAACTCTCATTCCGGGACTTCTGGCCACTTTGGTCTGGTTCTGGCTGGTCGAGCGGATCGGAGCCGTGCGCGCCGCGACCTTCCACTTCCTGAACCCCTTCTTCGGGGTCGCAATCGCCGCGCTCCTGCTTGGCGAAACCATCGGTACCCTCGATATAGTCGGCGTCGCAATCATCGCGGCAGGCATCCTCGCCGTCCAACTCTCCAAAGAGGCCCCGCAAACAGAAAAGCGCCCCGCGTAACAGCTAGGGCGCCCTCATTTCATCTTTGCCAAAATACTCCGGGGTCCGGGGCAGAGCCCCGGCGCTTAGCCGATTTTCCCTTGGTTCACGCCAACGTGGCCACGGTGCAGCAGCAGGTGGTCAAGGATGACACACGCCATCATCGCCTCGCCCACGGGCACCGCACGGATACCAACGCATGGGTCATGACGGCCCTTGGTGATGATCTCGGCCGGCTCGCCCGCTTTGGTGATGGTCTTGCGCGTTGTCAGGATCGAGGAGGTCGGCTTTACCGCAAAGCGTACAACCACATCCTGACCGGTCGAAATCCCGCCCAAAATACCGCCCGCGTGGTTCGAGCTATACTCTGGTCCATTCGGCCCCATGTAAATCTCGTCCGCATTGGCACTGCCGGTCAGCGACGCTGCGGCCATGCCTTCGCCGATCTCGACCGCTTTCACGGCGTTGATGCTCATCATCGCAGCCGCCAGATCGGTGTCGAGCTTGCCATAGATCGGAGCACCCAGTCCCGCAGGAACGCCCCGCGCGACCACTTCGATCACAGCGCCGACGCTCTCGCCCGATTTCCGCAGACCGTCCAGATACTCGGCCCAATCATCCGCCGCCACAGCGTCCGGCGTCCAGAAGGGGTTTTGCTCAATCTGATCCCAGTCGAATCGCGCACGATCAATACCGTGTGGTCCCATCTGGGTCATATAGCCTTTGATCTCGATGCCGGGCACCAGCTTGTCCAGCGCGGCGCGGGCCAAGCCACCTGCCGCCACGCGGGCCGCCGTTTCACGGGCGGATGAACGACCGCCGCCGCGATAATCGCGGATGCCGTATTTCTGCCAGTAGGTGATGTCAGCGTGACCGGGGCGGAACTTCTCGACGATATCGCCATAGTCCTTGGACCGCTGGTCCGTGTTGCGGATCATCAGTTGGACCGGCGTGCCGGTGGTCTTGCCCTCGAAAACACCCGACAGGATCTCCACCTCGTCCGGCTCGCGGCGCTGGGTGGTGAACTTGTTCTGACCGGGCTTACGCTTGTCCAGCCAGACCTGCAGCATCTCGGGCGTGATCTCGACGTTCGGCGGGACCCCGTCCACCGTTGCGCCCAAGGCAGGTCCGTGGCTCTCACCCCAAGTGGTGACGCGGAAGATGTGACCAAAGGTATTCAAGCTCATTGGGCTGGCTCCTGTTGCTTGGGGACGTTCGATAAAGGACGCCTGCGCCAGTGGCAAGCGCGGCCCTTGCATCATGCCCCGCGCCGCTCTAGGTGTGGGGGCACCTCGGGGTGGCTGGAAACAGCCTGAGATGCGTCATCGCGAACCCGTTGAACCTGAACCGGTTAGAACCGGCGGAGGGAAGGTTGGTTTTCTGGTTCACAGGTCCAAACCGTCTCCGCCCGTAACAGTAGGAGACGCCCCATGAACAAGGCGCTTGTATTTGCAACGGGTCTGATCGCAGCCACTTCGGCAGCCGCCGAAGACAAGCCCGTGCTGACGATCTATGCCCCAGACTATTTCACCAGCGAATGGGGCCCCGGTCCCAGCATCGAACAGGGTTTCGAGGCGATTTGCGCCTGTGACGTCCAGTATCAGGCCGGCGACGTGCTGCCCCGCCTGCTGCTAGAAGGCGAGCGCAACCGCGCGGACGTGGTGATCGGCCTGAACACCGACGTCAGCAAACAGGCCCGCGAGAGCGGCCTGTTCGCGCCTCATGGTCAGGATCTGTCCGGTCTGACCCTGCCGATTGAGTGGAGCGACGACACGTTCTTCCCCTTCAACTGGGGCTACACCGCGTTCGTTTACAACAACGAGAAAATGGCGAACCCGCCCGCCTCGTTCGAGGAATTGGTGAACGCCCCCGATGACGCGTTCAAAGTGGTGCTTCAGGACCCGCGCAGCTCGATTTCGGGTCTGGCAACCCTCCTGTGGGTCAAGTCGATCTACGGCGACGACGCGCCTAAGGCATGGGCCAAGCTCGCGCCCAAAGTGCTGACCGTGACCAAAGGCTGGTCCGAATCTTATGGTCTGTTCACCGATGGCGAAGCGGACATGGTGATGAGCTACACGACCTCGCCCGCCTACCACATCATCGCCGAGGGCGACACGACCAAAGAGGCCGCGATCTTCCCCGAGGGTCACTACTTCATGGCCGAGCTGGTGGCGAAAACTGCGACGACCCAGCAGCCCGAGCTGGCGGATCAGTTCTTGGCCTATGTCCTGAGTGAAGAGTTCCAGAAGATGATCCCGACCGCCAACTGGTCTTACCCGTCGGCGCTGCCGCGGGATCAGTGGCCCGATGGCTTCCGTGAACTGCCCATGCCGGATCAGGCGATCTTCTACTCAGAAGACGAAGCCGCTGCCCTGCGCGATGCCGCGCTCGAGGAATGGCTGACCGCCTTCGGGGGCTGATCCCCCTCATTGCCGCTGCGCTGGTGGGTGCGGCGGTGCTCTTGCCTCTGGCCGCCGTCATCTGGCGGGCCGGAGGTCTGTCCCCCTTGGATAGCCGGTCGTGGGATGCGGTTTGGTTCACTCTGTGGCAGGCCGCCCTGTCGGCAGTGCTGTCTGTTGGGCTGGCGGTGCCTGTGGCCCGGGCGTTGGCGCGGCGCCGGTTTCGCGGTCGCGCGGCGCTGGTGGCTTTGCTAGGGGCTCCGTTCATTCTGCCGGTGATCGTGGCGATCCTGGGGTTGCTGGCCGTGTTCGGGCAGCAGGGGTGGCTGTCTGACGTGCTGGGGCTGTTTGGGCTGCCTGCGGTCAAGATTTACGGGCTGCACGGCATGCTCTTGGCCCATGTGTTTTTCAACCTGCCTTTGGCAACGCGCCTGTTGTTGCAAGGATGGCAGGACATTCCGGCCGAGCGGTTCCGTCTGGCTGCCACGTTGAACCTGCGCCCTTGGACGATGTTTCGGCTGATCGAATGGCCAATGCTGCGCCGGATTGCACCGGGGGCAGCGATGGTCATTTTCGTGATCTGCCTGTCGTCTTTCGCGGTAGCGCTGACCTTGGGTGGAGGGCCCAAGGCGACGACGGTCGAGTTGGCGATCTATCAGGCGTTCCGCTTTGATTTCGACATTGGCAAGGCCGCGCAATTGGCTGTGGTGCAGCTGGTGTTGGCCGGTGGGGCGGCTTTGATTGCCATGAAAGTGACGCTGCCTGAGGCTGGCTTTGGCGGATTGGACCGTATGGTTCCGCGATGGGATGGGAGCCGCATTGTGGACGGGTTCTGGATTGCGCTGGTCGCGCTCTTTCTGTTGTTGCCGTTGGCCGCGATCGGCCTGCGCGGCGCGGGGGCTTTGTTCAGTTTGCCAGCTTCGGTGTGGCAGGCGGCGGTTTACTCTGTCTCTGTGTCGATCGGGGCGGTCGTTGTGACCTTGGCTTTGGCGCTGCCGCTCGCGCTGTCCCGTCGGAAGTGGGTGGAGCTGGTTGCGCTTCTTGGGATCGCCAGTTCCCCACTTGTGTTGGGCACAGGCTTGTACTTGATGATAAATCCGTTCATTGCGCCGTGGGATGTGGCGCTGCCAGTCACTGCGGGCGTTAATGCTGTGATGGCGCTGCCCTTTGCTCTGCGCATTCTGCGCCCTGCAGCGGCGCAGATCGAGGCAGAGCATGGACGGCTTGCTGATAGCCTTGATCTATGCGGGTGGGCGCGTCTGAGATGGGTGATGTTGCCACGCCTTGGGCGCCCCTTGGGGTTTGCGGCAGGCTTAACAGGTGCTCTCGCTATGGGGGATTTGGGGGTCATCACACTGTTCGCGAACCCCGATACTGCAACCTTGCCATTGCAAATGTACCGCCTGATGGGCGCTTACCGGATGGAACAGGCGGCGGGCGCGGCGCTATTGCTGCTGATCCTGAGCTTCGGGCTGTTCTGGATTTTTGACCGCGGAGGACGCGCCAATGCTGACGCTTGAGCAACTGAACATTGTGCAAGGTGACTTTGGCCTGCGCGCGGACTGGAGTGTGCCTGCAGGCACCCGAGTGGCTATCATCGGTCCCTCGGGCGGGGGAAAGTCGACCCTGTTGGGGGCCATTTCTGGATTTGTCGAGGCGTCTGGTCGAGTGCTGTGGGCGAATGCGCGACTGGATGGCTTGGCGCCTGGCAAGCGGCCAATTGCAATGTTGTTTCAGGACCAAAATCTCTTTCCACACCTAACTGCCGCACAGAACGTCGGATTGGCGCTGAGCCAGAAGCGGTTGATAGAGGCAGAGCGCTCGCGCGTCGAGAACGCTCTCGTGCGCGTGGGGCTGGAGGGGCTCAACAATCGTAAACCCGCGCAGCTGTCGGGTGGACAACAAAGCCGCGTCGCGCTGGCGCGGCTTTTGTTGCAAGACAGGCCGCTCTGGCTGCTCGACGAACCCTTCGCAGCGCTCGGTCCCGGTTTGCGGTCGGAAATGCTGGCCTTGGTGCACCAGATCGCCGAAGAAGTTGGTGCCACCGTATTGATGGTGACCCACGACCCCGAAGATGCGCGCCGCTTTGCCCAAGCAATTGTTATGGTTGACCAGGGCATCGCGCAGGCACCCCGACCCACGGAACAGGTCTTTGCTCATCCAGATGCGGCACTGCGCGACTATCTGGGCCTATAAGCGGTTTGAACTGCCCTATGCGGCACGACGGCCATTTGCCAAGAAGCCCCGTTCCGCCTAATGGAGAACCAGAGCGTCAGGCATGCCTTGCCTGCGCCCCCTAATTTCGAGCGAGAGATCTGCCCATGACCGCCAAGAAACGTATCGTCCTGTCCAGCGACCACGCCGCGATCGAGCTGCGTCAGGCCATTGCCAAGCACATCGAAGAGCAAGGGTACGAGGCCGTAGACATCGGTCCGACCACGACGGACAGCGTGCACTACCCCTCGATGGGTGAGGCCGCGGCGCAGAAGATTGCGTCTGGTGATTGCGAGCTTGGAATTATCCTGTGCGGCACCGGTCAGGGCATCATGATGGCTGCGAACAAAGTTAAGGGCATCCGCTGCGGTGTCTGCAACGAGACCTTCTCGGCCAAGATGATCCGCGCGCACAATGACGCGCAAATCCTGTCGATGGGCGCGCGCGTGGTTGGCCAAGGGCTGGCGCTAGAGATTGTCGACGCGTTCTTGTCGACCGAGTTCGAGGGCGGCCGTCATGGGCTGCGTGTGGACATGATCAAGGCCATGGAAGACTGATCCTTCCCTGTTGATTGTTTGAAGAGGCCGGTGCGAAAGCGCCGGCCTTTTTCCTTGGCGCGCCGCACCCAAAGAAAAAGCCCCGCCAGATTGCTCTGACGGGGCTCTTTAATTCGTGCATCAGACGATTAGTCGTCTTTGCGGCCGTACTTGATGGGGGCCCAGATGCGCTTGTTGGTCAGGTACAGTAGAACTGCCAGAACCGCGAGGAAGATCACACCGGTCAGACCTGCGGTCTTGCGCTGCATCATCTTGGGTTCTGCGGTCCACATCAGGAACGCGGCAACGTCCTGAACTTCGTGGTGCAGCTCGTTCGAGTGACCGTCGTCAAACTCAACATCTTCGCCCATCAGCGGGGGCGCCATGCCGATCCAGCTGCCGGGGACAGTGTGATGACCTTCTTCGTCAAGGCACTGCTCGGGGTAGCCACCTGCGGTGAACACAGTGTTGTAGTAGCCGGTGAAGTCCTCGGGGGCACATTCAGGGGCTTCTTCGTAGCCAGCCAGCAACGACGCGATGTATTCGGCGCCACCCATGCCCTTGACGATCTGGTTGATACCCAGACCCAGAGGACCATGGAAGCCAGCGCGACCTTTGGCCATCAGGGACAGGTCAGGTGCGTCTACAGCGTCGTTCGCAGGAAACTTGTCTGCAGGGGTCGCAGGACGGAAGTCGTCGATCGATGCGTCAAAGACTTCGATTTCCGACGCGTAGGCACGAACCTGATCTTCGGGAAGGCCGGGGCCGGTTTCATCACCCAGAGTGCGCAGCGGTACGTAACGCAGACCGTGGCACGCTGAGCAAACCTCGGTGTAGATCTTCAGGCCGCGCTGCAGCTGGTTCTGATCGTAGGAGCCGAAGGGACCTTCGAAAGAGAAGTCGAAGTCTTCGACGTGGGCTTCGCCGCCTGCTGCCAGCGCACCCCCGGCCGACAGGCCGAGAGCAGCGATCGCAGTAAGGGTCAGTTTCCTAATCATTTGGGTCACCTTTCTTACTCGGCAGGGGTGGCGTCAGCCGACTTGCCGTAATGCGCTTTGAAGTCGTCTTCGATGGTCGCGACCGGGGTCTCGGGCTTCTCGAAGATGCCAAGCAGCGGCAGAACTACCAGGAAGTATGCGAACCAGTAGGTTGCACCCAGCAGCGAGATGTAGGGGTAGATACCTTCGGCGGGCATTGCACCGGCCCACATCAGAACCATGAAGTCGACGCAGAGCAGGCGGAACCACCATTTGAAGGCAGGGCGATAGCGGCCCGAACGAACGCTCGAGGTGTCCAGCCAAGGCGCCAGCGCCATGACAGCGATCGCACCGAACATCGCCAGAACACCAAAGAACTTTGCGTCGATGATGCCGAACGAGATCCAGCTTGCGAACTGAACAACCCAGACTTCCGAGTCAAACGCACGTAGGATCGCGTAGAAGGGCAGGAAGTACCATTCGGGAACGATGTGCGACGGAGTCGCCAGCGGGTTAGCTTCGATGTAGTTGTCGGGGTGGCCAAGGTAGTTGGGCATGAAGCCAACAACTGCAATGAACACGGCCAGAACAACTGCCAGAGCGAACAGGTCCTTGATCACGAAGTAGGGCCAGAAGGGCAGGGTGTCTTTCTCTGCTTCGGCTTTCGAGGTGCGGCGAACTTCAACACCAGTGGGGTTGTTGTTGCCGGTCGAGTGGAAGGCCCAGATGTGGACCACAACCAGACCTGCGATCAGGAAGGGCAGCAGGTAGTGCAGCGAGAAGAAGCGGTTCAGCGCGGGCTGACCAACAGCCGATGCACCCAGCAGCCATGTCTGGATCGCTTCGCCAACAAAGGGAATCGCGCCGAACAGACCGGTGATAACTGCGGTACCGTGGAACGACATCTGGCCCCAAGGCAGAACGTAGCCCATGAACGCGGTACCCATCATCAGCAGGTAGATCAGCATGCCGATGATCCATGTGATTTCACGGGGCGCCTTGTAAGAGCCGTAGAACAGACCACGGAAGATGTGCAGGTAAACAGCAACGAAGAACAGCGATGCGCCGTTCATGTGCAGGTAGCGGATAAAGTGCCCGCCATTCACGTCACGCATGATGTGCTCGATCGAAGCGAACGCCATGTCGACGTGGGGGGTGTAGTGCATCACCAGAACAACGCCGGTAATGATCTGCAGAGCCAGGCAGAACGTCAGAATGATGCCCCAGATCCACATCCAGTTCAGGTTCTTTGGGGTGGGGATCATCAGAGTGTCATACAGCAGGCCGATGATCGGCAGACGGCTGTTGACCGCTTTGGTGAAGCCGGACTTCGGCTCGTAATGGTCGTGTGGGATACCCGACATAGTTAAATCTCCTCTCCCTTAACCCAGTTTGATCGTGGCATCGTCCACGAACTCGGCAACGGGGATGTGCAGGTTCTGCGGCGCGGGTCCTTTGCGGATACGGCCAGCGGTGTCGTAGTGCGAACCGTGGCAGGGGCAGAACCAGCCACCGAAGTCACCTGCGCCGTCACCCAGAGGCACACAGCCGAGGTGGGTGCAGACACCCATCTGAACCAGCCATTCGCCGTTTTCGTCCATCGCGCGGTTTTCGTCGGTCGCGGGCACATCGCCAGCGTCGTTTGCGTTGCGCGCAACGGGGTCGATCAGCTCGCTCACTTCGACGGCACGGGCTGCTTCGATCTCGGCTTCGGTACGACGACGGATGAAAACAGGCTTACCCTGCCACAGCACGGTCATCTGCGATCCGACTTCCAGTGCGCTCACGTCCACACGGATCGACGACAGCGCTTTCACGTCTGCCGAGGGGTTCATCTGATTGACGAGGGGCCAAATTGCGGCACCTGCAGTCACCGCACCTGCGCCAGCTGTGGCGTAGTAGAGGAAATCTCTGCGGGTGCCTTCGTGATCTTCTGCGTGGGACACGAGGTTTCTCCATTCTCTTGTCGACCGAACTCCAAAGAATGCCAGAGCAAAGCCGAACCGATACAGATTTGGGCCACGGATTGCCGCAGCCCTTGTCATCACGCGCTATTTAACGAGAGGGTTTGCATCCGTCCAGCGGACATTCGAGCGCATCTGCAGCATGACGGTCGGGAAAATGGTCCGAGTCGCCGCAAATCAACAGTAATGCGTCAGAACACCACAGCCTATCAGCGCAGAGGTGCATTCAATGGCCGTGCGTGGAGAATCAGTTTGGCGTCTGGTTTCGGCAGTGTCTTCGGTATTGCTGGCCAACTGATTCTGACAGAAAAGCCAAGACTTCCGTGCAGGTTAGGCCAACAGCTGTCCGCCAGAGATACCTTGGATTTTCGCACGGACGATCTGGCTTTCGGGCTGATCGGTATCGAACAGAACTTCGGTGAATTGCTCGGTCCGGCCCATGCGGGGATTTTCCAGCAAAATCGAATGGTCCCGTCCGACTTGCGACGAAAGGTGCATCTGTACGCGGCGCTCGCCGGCATCACGCAAGCGCGCGGCCCGTTCCTTGATGGCTTTGCCGTTCACTTGAGGCATCCGTGCGGCAGGAGTGCCGGGGCGGGGCGAGTAGGGGAAGACGTGCAGCCAAGTCAGGTGACACTCGTCCACCAGCTTTAGCGAGTTTTCGAAGTGCGCGTCGGTTTCCGTGGGAAAGCCCGCAATGATGTCCGCGCCAAAGGTCATTTCGGGTCGCAGTTTGATCGCCTCTTCGGCAAAGCGAATGGCGTCGTCGCGCAGGTGGCGGCGCTTCATGCGCTTTAGGATCAGGTCGTCGCCGTGCTGCAGCGACAGGTGCAGGTGGGGCATCAGGCGGGGTTCTGTCGCGATGGCCTGCATCAGGGCCTCGTCGACCTCGATGGAATCGATCGAAGAGATTCGCAAACGGGGCAGGTCGGGCACCAGTTTCAGAATGCGAAGCACCAGATCGCCCAGCTTTGGGGTGGCGGGCAGGTCTGCGCCCCAGCTGGTCAGGTCCACGCCAGTCAGAACGACCTCGTTGTAGCCGCGCTGAACCAACCGCTTGATCTGATCCACCACGACGCCCGCAGGGACGGACCGCGAATTGCCACGACCAAAGGGGATAATGCAGAAGGTGCAGCGGTGATCGCAGCCGTTCTGGACCTGTACATAGGCGCGGCTGCGGGTGCCGAAGCCGTCGATCAGGTGGCCAGCGGTTTCGGTGACGGACATGATGTCGTCGACCTGCACGCGCTCGGTCTCGCCGATGAAATTCGGGCCCTTGGCCAAGCCCTGCCACGTTTCCGCCTGCATCTTTTCGGTATTGCCGATGATGTGGTCGACCTCTTCCATTTCGGCAAAGGTCTCTGGTTCGGTCTGCGCGGCGCAGCCGGTGACGATGATCTTGGCGTCGGGGTTTTCGCGGCGGATACGGCGGATTTCCTGACGGGCTTTGCGGACCGCTTCGGAAGTGACGGCGCAGGTGTTCACCACATGGGTGTTGGACAGCCCGGCCTGCTGGCTCAGCTCTTCCATCGCGTGGGTTTCATAGGCGTTCAGACGACAGCCCAAAGTGGTGAACTTGGGCGCATCAACCATTGTGAGCCTCTAGGAATGCCGGGGTAAAGGTGCCGCTGAACACATGGGCGGTCGGCCCCTCCATCCAGACGCCGTCGTCGCGCCAGACGATGACCAGATCACCAATCTCGAGGCTGATGCGGACCTTGCGGCCTGTGATGCCACGGCGGGCAGCAGCCACAGCGGTCGCACAGCTGGACGAACCGGACGCCATGGTGATGCCGGTGCCACGCTCCCATACCCGCATCCGCAGGTGGTCAGGGCCGATCAGGTGCGCGACCTGAACATTGGTGCGCTCTGGGAACATCGGATGATGTTCGTGGGCAGGGCCAAAGGTCGTCAGGTCCACAGCCTCGGCATCATCGACAAAGAATGTGCAGTGCGGGTTGCCCATGCCGGTCGCGACGGGGTCGCCGTCGATGGGCAAGTGCAAAGTGTCGATGTCCTGCGCAATGGGCACTTCGTTCCACGCCAGCAGCGGCGCGCCCATGTTTACACGGGTCAGGCCGTTGCCTGCATCCTCGCAGGGCAAGAGGCCGTGCTCGGTCTCTAGCACCAGACGGTCTACCCGGCGGGTGTCCATCAGATGGCGGGCGATGCAGCGGGTGGCGTTCCCGCAAGTCGCCGACAAGGAGCCATCGGCATTATAAAAGACCAAACGCGCGTCGGCGCGATCCGACTCCTCGATCACGGCCAACTGGTCGAAACCGACGCCCGTATTGCGGTGGGCAATCGCGGAGACCAGCGAATCCGACAGTCCACTGGGGACGTCGGTTCCATTGATCACTACGAAGTCGTTGCCTAGCCCGTGCATTTTCATGAAGGGCAGGCCGGAAGAAGCGGTCTGTGTCTGCATGGCGGGGCATATACGCCTGCCGTCCAGATGAATCCAGCGGGTGACACAAAAAGTTTGCAATTCTCTATTGACCGCTGTCCCGCAAACCCATAGAGGAGGCTCCCTAAGTGGGCCGTTAGCTCAGTTGGTAGAGCAACTGACTTTTAATCAGTGGGTCGCAGGTTCGAATCCTGCACGGCTCACCACTTATCCAATTCATCGCTGTTTTCCCGTTTCTTTCAACGAGGTTACTGCGTCTTGGCGTTGGCTTCAGGCGCTCAGGAAAAAGAGTCAGCTTTTTCGGATTCTTCTATTGACCGCCTTGCCGTGACCCCTTAGAGGAACGCCTCAAGTGGGCCGTTAGCTCAGTTGGTAGAGCAACTGACTTTTAATCAGTGGGTCGCAGGTTCGAATCCTGCACGGCTCACCACTTACCAGAAAATATGAATATTTGGTCGCGTTTTAGCGTGTTCTGATTCTGAATGCTTCGTCGGCCTGACAGAAGGAACAGGGCGCCCGAAGGCGCCCTCTAAGTCATCAGATGTCGAACTTGACGCCTTGCGCCAGTGGTAGTTCGCGTGAGTAGTTGATCGTGTTCGTGGCACGGCGCATGTACCCCCTCCACGCGTCCGATCCGGATTCGCGGCCCCCGCCAGTCTCCTTCTCACCCCCAAAGGCTCCGCCGATCTCGGCGCCAGATGTGCCGATGTTCACGTTGGCAATGCCGCAATCGCTGCCAGCCGCCGAGAGGAACAGTTCTGATTCTCGTAGGTCGGTGGTGAAGATGCTGGAGGACAGACCCGCCGCGACGGCGTTGTGCGCCTCGATCGCTTCTTCAAAGTCGGTGTACTTCACGATGTAGAGAATCGGCGCGAACGTCTCTTCCAACATCGGGCCGCACTGAGAGGGCATTTCGACAATCGCAGGGCGCGCGTAGTAGGCATTTTCTGCGCCCGTATCGACGCGGCCCCCACCGTGTACAGTGCCGCCCGCAGCCTTTGCGTCGGCCAGAGCCTTTTCCATATTCTCGAAGGCCGCTTTGTCGATCAGCGGACCGACCAGAGAGTCGGTTTCCAGCGGATTGCCGACACTGACGGATTCGTAGGCTTTGATCAATCCGGGGACGAGATCATCATAGACGTCCGCGTGGACGAACAGACGGCGCTGGGTGGTGCAGCGCTGGCCAGCGGTCCCCATCGCACCGAACGCGACCGCACGCAGGGTCATGTCCAGATCAGCCGAAGGGCAGACGATCCCGCCGTTGTTCCCGCCAAGCTCTAGGATGCAGCGACCGAACCGTGCGGCGACTTTTGGTGCGACGATGCGGCCCATGCGGGTCGAGCCGGTGGCAGAAACCAAAGCGACGTCGGGGCTTTCGACCAGAGCGTTCCCCACATCAGCGCCGCCGATCAGAACTTGGGCCAAGCCTTCGGGTGCGTCACCAAAGCGAGCGATGGCACGCTTCAGAATGGCATCGCATGCCAGCGCCGTCAGAGGCGATTTTTCTGACGGTTTCCAGACGACCGAATTGCCGCAGACTAGTGCCAGCGCGGTGTTCCAAGACCAGACCGCCACGGGGAAGTTAAAGGCTGAAATGACACCGACTACACCCAAGGGGTGCCACTGCTCCATCATCCGGTGGCCAGGGCGTTCTGTAGCTATGGTCAGGCCGTAGAGCTGGCGCGACAGGCCGACCGCAAAATCGCAGATGTCGATCATCTCTTGCACTTCGCCAAGGCCCTCGGACGGGATCTTGCCTGCCTCGATGGAAACCAGACGACCAAGGTCCTCTTTGGCGGCGCGCAGTTCCTCGCCAAACAGGCGAACCAGTTCGCCGCGTTGCGGGCCGGGGGTGACGCGCCACGCCTTGAAGGCCTGTTTGGCAGTCGCGATCGCGGCGTTGGCGCTATCGATGGTTGCTTCGGGCAGAGCGCCTGTCTGCTCGCCAGTGACTGGGCTGTAGCTGGCGAGCGTGCCGCTGGTATAGGCGGCCTCGTCTACGCCGAGTTTCGACAGAATCTCTGCAGCAGCGTTGGAAAGGGTCATTCTTACTCTCTTCTGTTGTGCCCTTCGGTCGGGCGAAGGAGGCGCGTCACTCTGCGGCGGCGGCGCCTGTGGTCAGGATGGAAATGCAGCGAATGCGCGATTGGTCTTCGATCTGCTGATAGTGATCAAATTCGTTAAGCACGGGCTGGCCCAAATCGGCTTCGAAGCGCTGTTGATTGGGGCTTGCGGCGAATTCCTGTGCAGACTCGTCGCCGAGATTTGACTGGAAGATGCCAGCGGCGCTGACGGGTAGGAAATCTTCGTAGATGATTGGGTCGATGCGCAGGTAGCCAGCCGCCAGTAGGCTGTCTGCGTCTGTCTCGGTCAGTTGTCCGGTGGCGGCCGCTCCTTTGTCGGTGAGCGACCATTCAAAATACCCCAAACCGGCCGCGCGGATCTCGGTCAGATCGTCCGGAAAGTCCGAAAACGTCGCGCTTAGGGTCGACATATACTCTGCCGCGTTAGAGCCATCTGCTGCTGGAAGGCATCTGGCGCGCGTCGCTGTAAGCAGATGGTCGTACAGGGCGCGGCCCTTGGGGGTCAGTGCCTGACCGCGCGCCTCTATTTCGCCAAAGCGGGCGGTGTGGGACCCTTCGACCCCGTCGAAACTGACCGCCTCTGACAGCGCCTTGAAACTTGTCTGGCGCAAGAGAACCGGGCAGTCGCGGCGCGGTGGGCCCTCGACGACGGCTTTGGGGGCGATGCCGTGATCGGGCATCAACTGTTGGACGCGGTCGATATCCAGTGTGCGCGGGGTCAGATGGTTGATGTGCGGCCCGCGAAAGGACACCACGTCCGCGATTAGTCGGTGGGCGTCGTGAAGCCGTTTGTAGAGGTCCGCGTTGACGTTGGCTTCGGGGTGCCAGCGAAAGGTTTCGAGCGCTTCGGCGACAAAGGCATCCGCCTCTGCATCGGTCAGCCCACCTTGCTTTTCCGCCCGTTCAATGAGCTCTAGGCACCGTGGGGTGTAAATCTGCCGCGCGTCCAGCACCATGCGGGCAGTATCACGAAGAGCTTCGTCCGCTATCAAGTCGAGTCGCAAGAGTGAGGTAAAGACTCGAAACGGATTGCGGCGCAGGGCTGTCTCGCCTACGGGGCGGAACGCAGTTGAGTGCACGGGGACGCCAGCTTCGGTCAGGTCGTAGTACCCGACAGGGTGCATGCCCATGATAGCGAAAAGCCGCCGGATCGTTTTAAGTTCCTCGGCTGTGCCGAGCCGGATCGCTCCGTGCCGTTCCTCGGAAATACGAGACAGCTGATCTGTTTCCTCAAGATCTGCGCGCAATGTAGTGTTGCCGTCCAGCACATCGGCATTCACGTCTGCAACGATCTGCATGAGGGTGCCGTAAGCTGGGACTTCGGTCCGATACATCTCTGACATTGCTGCGGAAAAGCGGCTACGGATGTCGTCGGGATGGGTGAATTCTGGTTCTGACATCTGGATGACCTCAATGTGGCAAGCGAATTGCAATGACCTTACATGATGTGACGAGGAAATGTTGTGACGCCTTGGCTCGACGTTATTCCCAAGCGGAATGATCAAGCCTTTGCGCGACAAAGTCACGGTCTGTTTTGAAGAGAAAAAAAGGAGGTCCGAAAAGAAAATGACCCGACGCGATGCGCCAGGCCATTCCCAATTTCACTGAAGCCGCTCTGCTTCTTTAAACGAGCACTCGATACCAAAAAACTTGGAACTCATACTCGACAGCACAACACGCTGTCGTTGGGATGGTTGTATACAATCAACTACCCTAAGTCTATAATACCTTAGACACAAAACACGTAAGCTTACGTTACGTTACCTTACGTTAACGGCAACTAGAGGGCTACCTAGTACCGCTTCAATGTATCTCCGAAGGCGATGCGCGGTGTCAGCTCCACGATTCTTTCGGGATCTGGAGAATCTGCGTCGTTTCTTGCTGCGATGATTTCAGCAGCTTTTTGGCCGATCTCTTTGCGGCAGGCATCCATCGTCGCCAGTTGGCGCGGCAGACCGTCCAACAGCTCGACCCCATTAAAGCCAGCGAGGCCGATCTGACCCGGGATGTCGATCCCTTGCTCCAGTAGCCACAGCATGCCGCCTGCGCCGATCATGTCGTTCGAGTAATAGATGAAGTCCAGATCTGGCGTGCGTTCGAGCAACTCTTGGGTCAGTTCGCGCCCTTTGAGCAATGCAGACCCGCCAGAGTAGAACTCCTGATCTGCGATCTCGATACCTGCTTTAGCGAGCGCCTCTGTGAATCCTTCGAAGCGTTTGCGGGCACGGTGATCCATCGGCATCTTTGTGCCAAGGAAGCCGATGCGCTTGTAGCCTTGCTTGATGATCGCCTGTGCCATCTCGCGGCCCGCACGGCGATGAGAAATACCAACCATGCTGTCGACGCATTTGCCATCCACATCCATGATCTCAACAATAGGAATGCCCGCAGCGACCATCATCGCACGTGCGGCATCCGAATGTTCAAGACCTGCGATGATGACGCCCGACGGCCGCCAAGAAAGCATCTCGTACAAAACGCGCTCTTCGGTCTCTGGATTGTAATCGGTCACGCCCACAACGGGCTGCAAGTCAGTCTTGCTCAGGACCTCGTTGATGCCAGTCATCACGTTTGGAAAGACCATGTTCGACAGGCTCGGAATCACGACGCCCACCAGATTAACGCGCTGGCTAGCCAACGCTCCGGCAATCTTGTTCGGGACATAGCCCAGTTCACGCGCCGCCTTGAGGACCCGTTCGCGGGTTGCCTCTGACACGTCGCCGCGGTTCCTGAGAACGCGGCTGACTGTCATTTCGGAGACGCCCGAGGCTTCGGAAACATCACGCAGAGTAAGCGGGCGCGTCGGGGTATTGGTCATGGCCGTTCCGTCTATTGCTTATTTCCATCTTTGTCCCAACCGGCCCGAGTGTCCAGTACGAACCATTAGGGTTGCGCTGGACATTTGTTTTAGCCACAAGAGGCCCGCGTGGCCCCGTGGCTCAACTGGATAGAGCAGCCCCCTCCTAAGGGGCAGGTTACAGGTTCGAATCCTGTCGGGGTCGCCATCACACTTGATTTTATTTAAGATATTGATTTTTAATATTAAAAACATTGGTCAGCCTTGGTGTTCCCCACACGCTCACCCCACACGTTTTATGGCTGCTTTGCTTGGCTGCTAATTGTTAGAGTTGTTTGGGGTGGTCAGATGCGCTTCGTCGATTGGAAGCTCCTGCAAGTGCGTGGGTTTGCTGTGATGGTGAAGTATTCTGATGTGCGCCGAGGGAGTGCACGAAAGTGTGTATCTATCCCCAATCGGGAACAATTTCTGTCAAAATAAGTATAATATATAACCGTACCGTGAGATCGACGTAACTGTCTGATCTGCTGTACAAAGGTTCACAGGAAGCGGTTGGCTCCAACTCTTTTTTTGAAAAATTCGCAAACTTTTGGTTGAAAAATCGAGTTGTGTATTTTGATAATAGAGGATAGACGCCCGCCACCAATGCTAACTATTTGAACTTCTTATGGCCGCTGCAACGGCTTTACGAAGGGTACGAGCGACAATGGGAAACTACGGTCTCCCACCGCCCGTGCCGGTACCGGACGTAAGAGCGAACTCTCACCGGCTTAGGCCAAGAGCAGTAATGGGTCATGTGACACCTCTCTAGCTAGATCGCAGAGCAGGGCTCTGCTCCCCGATAACACACCATTGGTCATCGCCTTCGATGCTTTTGGTGCGGGCAGAGGTGGTGACGGGCGCCCACGTTCAAATCAACATGATACACACTCGTGGTCAAGATGACTCAATGCCTAAGTGTGGTAATTTAACCAATTGATAGCGCTCTATACCGATAGTAAGCGTTATCCCAAAAGATAGCTTTTTGCTTTCAAAATGTTCTTTTGGGTGTAGTGTTTCGAGAGAGGGAGAAAAAAATGGAATTTCCGAAGGAGTTGCAAGACGCCTTGGTTGCCTTGCTCGAAGAGCGATTCGACTTTTCTGACGTCACGCTGAAATCTATTGAAATCGATGAAGATGCTGGTGAGCTGCGGATTGTTATAATGGTCGGCACCGAGGTCCCGCCTGAAAACTTTGCGCGTGGTTTCTTTGGACTGCCCAGCCTTGTACAGCGCAAGATTGCGGACCGTGCCTCCACACTCAGTGAATTCTTCCCTGTGATAACGCCAGAGATTTCTCAACCCGCACATGCCTGACACTGATCTTGCCGAGGGATATCTTCGGACTGCTGAACTCTTGGCAAACAGCGATGATGAAGAGCCGTCGCAGACGGCGATACGCAAGTCGATAAGTTGCAGTTATTATGCGATTTTCCATGGCTTAGCGCGTACCTTGGCAAATTCTCTAATTGGAGAGCCCGTTAAGGGGAGGTCGAATAGGGCATGGGTCGAGATCTACCGAGGGTTGGATCATGGAAGTTGTAAGACGGCTTGCAAGAAAGTTGTAAAGATAAACTTCCCTCCTGCTGTGAAGGACTTTGCGCATCAGTTCGTTCAAATGCAGGATAACCGCAAAAGGGCGGACTATGATCCGCTCTTTCGCCCAACGCGGTGGGATGCTCTGACTCTGATAGCTCTTGTTCGGCTCGCCCTCGAAGCCCTTGATGGTGTTGAGGACTACGATAAAAAGGCGTTTGCCACCTTTGTCTTGATTACGACACCCGGTGCCAAGCACTCTCGTGAAACTCATAAAGATGGAAGCAAACGAGATATTATTCTTGTTGAGCGCCCAGCCTGACAAACACTCTCGGCTCTATTGCTTCTGATTGGCTGATTGGGCGTAGCGATAAACCGATCTCTCTGAAATCTGTAGCCTAAGCGCGATTTCTTTCTTCGTTTTCCCCTCCGACAGAAGTCGATTTATTTCTATTGCATTCAGGCGTGCTGACGGATGTCTGCCCTTGTACTTTCCTGCCAGTCTCGCTTTGACGATCCCCTCGCGCTGTCGTTCCAGCATCATTTCGCGTTCGAACTGAGCTACTGAACCGAGCACATTTAACATAAGTTTTCCAGTGGCTGTCATCGTGTCCAACCCTAGGTCAAGGACGCGTAATCCTATGTCGCGTTCTGTGAAGCTGTCGATGAGTTCGCCAAGGTGGCGCACGGATCTTGCGAGGCGATCCAATTTGGCAACGACAAATGTGTCTCCCTCCCTGCAGAAGCTCATAGCTTCGTTGAGAGCTTCTCTAGTTGCGATAGAGCTTACTTGCTCTGCGAAGACTTTGCTGCAACCAGCGGCCCTCAGTGCTTCTCTCTGCGCCTCTAGGCCGTGCTTCTGTTCTAGTGTTGATGTGCGTGCGTATCCAACGAGCATGGCTGCTTCTCCAATCTGCCATTGATCTCTAAGGGCTTGCGGCAGAGAACCTGCCAAAAGTCGAAACCGACTTCATTTACAGCCTATTCCGGCACCCTGATTGGTACGCCACTAGACCAAGGCCTATTGGCAGGTTGAGAATTGGGTTCTCGTCGGAAGGGGGGTGGGGTCTGGAGAGGCGACTTCAAAAAAAGGGGGAATGAGCTTGTTCTTATTATTGTCTTTTCGAAGGAACGTTGCTCAGTGATCGAACACCGCTCCTTCTTGGCTCCAAGTTCCTTAACTCCCAACGTTATGCTCTAGGTCGTGCTTAGAGGGTCTCCTTTGGTCAGCGGTGGTGAAACCACTAATCAAGGATAGGTCTAAGGGTATCCCAGTCCCTAGCTGCATTCTCGCTTCAGTCTTGGTTCAGCATTCGCACGTGCTTTGAAGCAATCTCGAAGGGTTTCTTCTACTATCGCCGCTTTCGATGCTGGGACTATTAGGCTGTCATGGACAGGGAGAGCAGGCGTATCCGAAGCCTCTCGAAGCCTCTCCATCGCGGAGAAAAGTATCTCTGACTCGATGTGCTGTAGCTTAGACCAGTCCAAGTTAGCGACGGACACCTCCGTCAGTACGGGGTAGGCATCGATCATGATCTGGGAGGCTTTCGAGGCAGTCATGCTCTTGGGTAAGGGTATCCCAGCCTCTGCCATCTCCTTTCTGAAGCCCATCGGCCATCGTTCGAGTGGGCGTTGCTGCGTCAACATCAAGTTCACTGTGCGCTTCGCTACGGCTCTGTTTAAGCCGTCGATGCAGTATGGATCAATATTGGCCTCTAGAGGTTGCCCACGGAGCCCTGAGAAGATCCTGAAGTGGCTTGCAGAGATGTCTATCTCGACAGTTGCTTCCCCTTCGATAGTGATCGTTTGTCGAAGTTCGCTGCTTTGGCTTTGGTAGCTGTTAGGAACGCGATCGTACAACCTGCCTCCCATGTCATAGTCGAAGTTCGGCTGATCCCCATTATTGAAGATCCTAGTGAATGTTGGAGTTGGGAAAGGGGCGATATCGAAGGCTGAGATGAACTCGTTGACGCTTTCGACCCTGTCAGTCTCAGTGTCGAGCTTGTCGCTGGGCGGCAGGGGCATGCTGCCACGGCTTACTCTTCCGTACTGGTCGCGTGTTTTGCCCTTCTTAACAGCGATAGGTGGGATTGAACGGCGGTCAGGGGAAAAGTGGTCCCAAATCGAATTGGAGCAGATCCCGAAAGAACGGCAGAACTCAATCAATTTAGAAGTTGGGCGAAAGCGGGCACAAAAGCCACGGCTCGACATTCGCTCACTCCCAGACGCAAAGGCATCATTGAATCCTGTTTGGATGTCGAGCCAGCCTAACTTCGGCCAGATGTCCTTAATCTGCCGGAAGGTAGTGTCGTCGAGCAGCGAATCTTTCCGATGTTGGTGGGCGCTAGGACAGTACGAGAAGCCCATAGAGGCCGTCTGAGTACTGCCAAGCAGCAATTCCGCAAGGAAGGCTCCGATGGCCTGTCTGGCGGTCCTTAGGCGCTTTTTGGTGGGCGCTCGGAGGGCTGTGTTCTTAACATGGTTGCGCTCGGTTCTGGTGATTTCCTCAACCGCTACACATAGGCTAAATGCATCTTCGCTGTTGGGCCTCATCTGGCCTCGGATCATCCTTGCTGCTCGAAGTTGTTCAGGTGTTGCTTTCAGGTTCATGGTAAGCATTCGGCGTAGGCCGTGGGGCCGTCAATGCGCGCGGTCTTGATCCATTTCGATGAGTTCTTTCAGGTTTTCGATCCCGAACGGGGTAAATGCGATGACGCTGTCGTCGCCGAGGCCGTAGACCCATATGACGCCG
>NZ_JAOARZ010000031.1:0-8294 GCF_025210255.1 Donghicola sp.
GACCGCGCCGCCCTGTTTGACGAGGGCCTGCGCGCCCATATGAACAAGGTCTATGGCCTGATGTCGGCGGCTCTGCTGGTGACATTCGGTCTGGCCTATGTTGTCGCCCAAAGCCCGGCACTGCAAAGCGTTCTGCAGGTCTCACCAGTGGTTTACGCAGTGATCTTTGGCCCGGTGGCCTTTGTGCTGGTGATGAACTTTGCCCTGCACAAGCTCAGCGTCAGCACACTGAACCTGCTGTTCTGGGGCTATGCAGCCCTGACCGGTGTTTCACTGTCGGTGATCTTTGTCATGTTCTCGATGAGCGCGATCATCTCTGGTCTACTTTACACGGCTGTCGCCTTCCTTGGTCTGAGCCTGACCGGCTATCTGACCAAGCGTAACCTTGGCCCGATTGGTCAGGTTGCGTCGATGATGACATGGGGTCTCGTGGCCTGGGGTATCGGTTCGTTCTTCTTTGGCGGCATGAGCGCCAACACTGCCTGGTACTTCAACCTGGCCATTCTGGGTGTCTTCGCGGTTCTGACTGCAACCTCGACCCAGGATATCAAGAACACCTATATCGAAGTGGCCAGCCATGGCGGCGATGAGGCACGTGAATTCCTCGACAAAGCTGCAATCATTGGTTCGCTGCAGCTGTACATCTCGTTCATCGCGATGTTCCGCTCGATCATGTATCTGTTCATGGGCGATGAATAATCCCTGCTGAACAGCACACATTCAGGGCCGGTCACTGCGACCGGCCCTTTCTTTTTGCCCCCTGCCAATTCACGCAGACAAAGAAAAAGGCCGCGAAAATCGCAGCCTGTTCCGGTTTCGCTTTTCAGATTGATCTGTAAGTCGGGGCAAAGTTGCTTCCATACGGCCAAAAATTACAAGCGATTTCAATTGGTTATTTTCCACCATTTCGGGTTGGGAGCAAGGATCCCGCGAAAATCGGGGTAAGATCCCGCGAAACCTTGAAATTAAAAAGGAAAAGCCCGCCGAAGCGAGCTTGTTTTCCAAAGTTTTGATTGGTTTTCAGGCGGCGAATTTCGCCGCGATCAAGGGACGGACCTCGACACGGATGGATCCGATTCCCTTTTTCGTGGGATCTCGAAATGCAGGAACTCGACCTTCCAGAATTTCGATAAATAGGCGTTCGAACCATCCTGCCCCACGCTGGCAGGCATAGGAAATCGGATGCAGGCCCTCATCGTCAGAGGTGACCTTTTCCGGCAATCCAGCAATCTGATCCAGAATACCGTCGAGATGCGATCGGCCGAAGACGACATGTCGAACCGAGCCGCGATCCGTTCTCGGAACAAGCGGCTGAACGAAACCCTCGCGGTAGAGGATTTCGATCTGCCTCTTAGTTGCACCAAGGTATTCAGGAACATCGCGCAGCGGTATCGCAGTCTGGAATGCTTCGATCAGCGGAACCGTAGTCGCCGCTTCGAACACCATGTTGGCGCCTTCGACCTCTGTCGCATCAGCAGGGATCTCGCCAAGCTTTCTCAGGAGGCAGGACAGGCGTGGCCGTTCGATCCCGACCTCAGCCGACAGGCTGTAGAGAGTGTGGAACTTGCGTTCGTTGATCTCCACCCCGAGCACCTTGGTGCCGGGTTCCACCGCTGAATGCTTCACGATGTGATCGCGCAGGAGATCCCGGATCGGGCCTGGATCGATCGCGTTGCTGCGGCGCTCCAGCCAGTCGAACAGAGTACCATAATGCGCCAGTGTGCCCGCCTGGACAGCGCTGGCAGGCGAAGTCTGCCGGATGGTGTCCAGCGCTTCAACGACTGCCTCCGGGCCCTCGCGGCAGATCGAGAAGCCGATATCCGTCGCCTCTTCTGTTTCGGCAGGAGAAAGTTTGCTCAGCTTGACCTCGTGGCCATGCTGCAGAACCCCGCCGATCATTTCAGACGCGGTCAGGACTTGTTCGAGCGTCTGGTCCTTCAGCCACGGATGCTCTTTGCTGCAGGTACTGTCGAGACGATCCCGCAGCCAATCGAGGTAGGACGCCTGTTCGGGAGCCGCTTGCACCGGTTCGCCGAGGACCATTTCGTTCATTGCGATACGCAGGCAGCTTGCAGCTGCATTGCCTGTGGCCGCAAGCCACACCCCATGCCGATCACACCGTTGAACATGGCGAAAGCCCCAGATCAGGCGAAACTTCCAGTCCGTCGGGCCGCCGTCTTCAGCAAGGCAGGCGGGGCAGTAGCGTTTGGCCTGCGGCAGCAGGAAGGATTTCGACGTCGCCTCCCCCCGAAATTCACCGCCGCGCTGAAACACACGGATGGCATTGCGCCGGATCGCCTCAACGGGGTGACCGATGGCTTCCCCAAACCCCGTCACGGCGTCCACGCGCCCCGAGACGAAATGCTCGAGGTTGATCCCGTTGTCGCGCAAGAGACGCTCCATCCCGCGGCCGGTATGGAACATGGACAAACGGTCCGCATAGGACGTCAAGGTTTCTTGCGGATCGAAGGGCAAGGTCGGCCAAAGCATGGTCACTGCCCCCATCCGATCGCTGAGAGCTCGCGCTGTACGTCCTGCCAGTCGCCCGAGTGAAACGGGGTCATGCCGCTGCACTTGGAGCTTTTGCGGTATACGGCCTCGGCCCGAGGAAGAGACAACTCCGTGCGTTTGCGAGTGATGGCGTCCGCCATGATCTTCTTTCCCAGCTCAACGCTGCGCCCGATCTGGCCATGTCTGGCCATCAGGATGCGTTCCGCAAGCGCGCTGCCTTCCGGGATGGTGAGACCAAGGAACTTGGCGGAATACGCGATGTTCGTCGAAAAATCAGACGCCGCCTCGCTGCCCGGCTGGATGTTACCCAAGTACAATTTCTGGAACCGGCGGAAGGTTTCGCCGGACGGCTCGGACAGGATGGCATCCCGAAGGCCGGGAACACCCGCAATGATCAAGGCAACGCCGCCCGCAGACTGCATGATGTGCTTCAGAGACTGGATGGCCCCGGCCACATCGCGACCGGCCCCCGGTCGAAAGATGTGGTGACATTCGTCAATGATGATCATCCGGATCCCGACAAGGGCCAGACGATGCATGACCATCTCCCAAGCGTCGGAAGATCGCAGCCGGGAATCGACTCGAAGGTAGCCTGTCCTCGCCAGGATCAGTTCGGCCAGCTTCTTGATGGTAGCGTCAGGCGGAACCGTGATGTAAAGGGTGTTGCCCTCCTGCTTGTCAGTCATCTCGGTGAGAACCGGGTTCACGCGCAACATCCGCTTCAGGAGGGCCGTCTTCCCATCCCCGGACCTTCCCAACACCATGAGGCCCCCACTTTCCCCGGTCAGCGGGTCGATCCGAGGGCAGTCCGTCATATCCCCTTCGTCGTCAATCTCGAAGAGGTCGCGCAGCTGGTGGTCCAACTCGCCCTCCATGCCGAAGCGCCAGTAACGCGCCGCCAACCATGCGGTCTTCTCGGTAATCGTGGTCGGGGTTGCAGTTGCGGTTGCAGTTCTGGGTCATCATCCTGGTCATTCCATCGTGAGATTGTTGTCATTCGCCTGCACGTGGTAATCGGCAGTCGTATCTTCCTGTGCATGATTGGCAGCAGGGGTGGTGTCGGTCGGCGCCGTGCCTTCGAGGTCGCCCAGCAATGGACGATGCGGACCCGCCTTGTGTCGACGTTCGGCGGTATCGGTATGGCGCGTGAACCGCTGGGTCTCGTATTCCAGCTCATCCGCCGTCTTGGGCAGAGAAATCAGTCCCACCAAGCGCTTGAGGCGATAGGACTCCCGGTTGGCTGCGTTGATCCAGTCCCGGCGGGCGCGCCGTTCCGCGTCGATGACAGCCTGATCCGCGTCATCAGCCTCGGCCTCTTCCGCAAGGTCGCCCAACATCTCCAACTCGCTCTTGCCGATCCAGCGCTCCTCGCAGGCCGACACGGTCATCCACGAGCCGATACCAGCGCGCACCGAGATGGTGCCGATATCGCCGTCCCACCAGAGCACCTCGAGATCATCCACTTTATCGTTGAGAAACATGTGCATGAGCGCGTCGGACTGGTAGTCGATGTTGCGTACGCGAACGCCCTTGCGCGTCAGCTTGCGGCGCATGCGGACGCCGAACACCACGCATTTCATCGCTCGTCAGGGATCGTGGGGGGCACTCCTTGCAGCCTTTCTCCCAGGCTCTGGCGAGGGACATGCCATGCGCAGGGTGCTCGTTGGTGTGATACGCATCAACAACCCATCGTACGAGCCAGCACAGGAAAGCCTCCAGCGTCAGGGTCACACGAGCCGCAGCATCGTTCTCACCGCGCTCCACGACATTGCTGAAAGCCCTGCCGGAGAAGCGTGCCAGCAAGTCGATATGAACCGTCCGAAACACTCTCTCGATGTAGGGTTTGAGCCACGGCTTGCCTGCGGGACAATCCCGAGATCGGCGAGGATGTCATAAGCGTCATCTGTAATGTACTTGTCGCCGCGGTCGAAAACGATGGCTTCAGGAGCACCTCCCATCGTCCAACGGAACTTTGAGCCCGCCGCATCCGCGATGGGAGACTTGTCCATGTAGATCATCTCGAGGGTCCGAGCGAGCGGGCTCTCGACGCCTTGTGGGACGATCTGCAAGGCCACGAAACATCTGGTGTGGACATCGATGGCACCTGACAGAGTGACCCTGCAGGGTTTTCCATCCAGCCCGATCAGCTGCTTGATCGTTTCCGGCAGATGATCGAAAAGGCCCGTTTCGCACATGGGCACGAATAGATCTACCGTGTATTCATCGACCTCGACCCTTTCCAGCACGCGGGATGTCGTGACCCCCACGCCAAGCGTGTGCAGGTCTTTATAAGCCTTGTCGCGGCTGTTCCTGCGCAGCGCATGATCGATCGGCGCCAACTCTAGGATCTTGTTCTTGATGTAGACGTAGCCTGGCCGCTGCAGCTTTGTCGCGGGCACAGGCAACCGCTCCCTTCGTTCATTTTCTGCGTCGAGCGCGGCCTGCACGCTTTCGACGAAGGACTTGATTGTCGGCTTCTCTCGATCCCAAAGCATATCAAGTTGGCGTTCGATGAAGCTGTCGGTCGCGTCGTTGTACCGCTTGTAGCGACCGCAGTTACGGTATTGATCGAACAGGCCGTCATCCCCGTCGATCCGCCATGTCCAATACCATTTCCACATGGTGTGCCCGCATTTGAATCCCTGATGGAATTCGACGGCGCGCTGATGTTCCTTCTTGGTCTTCTGAACCTTGGTGCCGCCTCGCTTTGCTTCCCGCATCGATAACGCTGCCAGGTATTCGCGGTATCGCTGACCTCCGCTCGCGTTGATCGTGACGATCTTTGCGCAGAAGTCGTCCCGAACAGGGTCAAGTTTGCCCCGGTCGAGCATGTCCTGGATGGCGAGGACATATTGCTTGCGGAACCTCTGACGCGCGACCTCCACCAGAACACGTTCGCTGCGACGGATGCGGTCGCTCGCCGTCGGTTGAGCCAACGGGCGCTTGAGGATCTTCAGAACCCCATAATTGTTGTCGGTGACAATGGCATCATAGCCGTAGATACCGGCAGTGCTCTCGTGGCACTCACCGCTTTCAGGATCGGTCCACGGCTCCCAAAAGACAAAATAGCCTTCCGGTCGCAATTCGAGGACACGCCCCTTGCGCAAGGTGAGCTGGAAATCGCAGCCGTTTTCAAGGAGGATCTTGGTATTCTTCTTGAAGGGAGCCGCCATCAGGACGCCTCCCCGCGGATGATCAAGCTCCGACCTGTGATCTTTTCACGATTGAACAGCTTGGCCTGACCAAACCGGATTGCGCGCGCGACGCTGCGAAAGCCCTTCCCCTCGAGGCCGGTTTCGGCGAGGAACTTCCCAATTCGGACCGGAGACGTGACCATCTGCAGCGCCGCAATGACACGCGCATCCATTTCGGCGTCCGCATCACGTGCGGAGTGAAACAGTTTGGCGTTATGCAGCTCGACCGGGTCGATATTGCGCTCTGTCACCGTGCGCACGTCATCGCAGATATTGCCGATCGCGGCTTGCCGTATGCAGTCCATCTTCGCGCGATATTCGTAAGTCTGGGCGATCCGCTCGGGCTTGACCGAGATACAGACCCGGCGACCGCCTCTGAACGTCACCCTGAAATCGAAGAAATGCTCCGATTTCGTGCCGTTGGGCAGAACGAAGGGCAGCGACGCCAGCTGTTCCTCGATGTCCAGAAAATCAGGGCGATAGATGAAACAGAGCGCAGCATTATGCTCGTACAAGCTGGCGAAGCCGAGGCGCTGACGGTGCTCCCCGCGATTGAACACCAGCTGGCCGACGAAGTGCTTTTTGGACGATCTGGGGATCGGCCGCTTCGCCCGGCTTGGCAGCAGCTCGCCGCGACGGCGTGGTTCCTGCGGCGGCAGCTGATCGCCCAAGGTCATCGTGTATTCTTCAAGCTCGACGTTCTCCCCGAAACGGAGAGAAGGGGAAGCTTCCTTGACCGTTTCCGTCGAGGGCGCGGAGTTGGAAGTGCTATTCAGTTCGTCAGTCATTCTGTCTTGCCTCAAGGCACAGGTATCCCGGTCCCGATCCGCATGGCGGTCGGGTGGTTCCCGTGCTGTTCTTCTGGGATTTCGGTTTGTGATCGGTGATGGATCTCAAGGGATCCCGCCAAGCTGTTCCGGCTGATTGCCATGGTCGATGGCACCAAATGGATCGTGCTGGACGCCGACGTGAAGGGAGACATCTACGAGGGCCTTCTGGAGCGCAATGCGGAGGACACCAAATCCGGTGCGGGGCAGTATTTCACGCCCCGCTCGCTCATTCAGGCGATGGTGGAATGCGTCCGTCCGGAACCCGGCAAGACCATTGCCGACCCGGCCTGCGGCACGGGCGGCTTCTTCTTGGCGGCTCATGATTTCCTGACGGACCCGGCAAATTACGCGCTTGACCGCAAACAAAAGGAATTTCTGAAGAACGGCACGTTCCATGGGAACGAGATCGTGGCCGGAATGCGCAGGCTTTGCCTAATGAATATGTTCCTGCATGGCATCGGGGAAATGGCGGGTGAGCCGAGCGTATCCCCGGCGGATGCTTTGATCTCGTCGCCGTCGGACACGGTTGATCTGGTTCTGGCAAACCCGCCCTTCGGCAAGAAAAGCTCCATGACCTTCACGAATGCCGAAGGGGAGCAGGAAACCGAGGACCTGACCTTTAACCGACAGGATTTCTGGGCCACGACGTCCAACAAGCAGCTGAATTTCGTTCAGCACATCCGCACCATGCTGAAGACCACTGGGCGCGCCGCGATCGTGGTGCCGGACAATGTGCTGTTCGAGGGCGGCGCGGGCGAAACGATACGCCGCAAGCTGCTGCAGAACACCGATCTGCATACGATCTTGCGGCTGCCGACAGGGATTTTTTACGCACAAGGGGTCAAGGCGAACGTCATCTTCTTCGACAATCGCAGTGCCAGCAAGGAGCCGCAGACCTCGCCGGTCTGGTTCTATGATTATCGGACGAACGTGCATCGCACGCTCAAGCAAAAGCCGATGACCTATGCCCACCTTGAGGACTTTATCGCCTGCTACAATCCGGCGAACAGGCATGAACGCACGGCAACCTGGAGCGAGGGCCCCCCTGATGGGCGTTGGCGGGCCTATAGCTGCTGTCGCGCGGCAAGGCCAGTCTGGATGTGTTCTGGCTCAAGGACAGCTCCATGACCGATCTCGACAGTTTGCCGGAACCCGACATTCTTCTCGAGGAAATCCTCGAGAACCTCGGCGCAGCGATGGAGAATTTCGCGGCGGTTCGGCAGGCGGGATGAGGCTGAAGCGGTATTCAGCCGCAGAAGCACCCTACAGATTCCGCAATCCCAGAAATAGTATGGGCACCCATTGGGCACCCTATATCTTGATCGAAGCTCAGCTTCGCGGGATCCTTGCCCCTATTTCGAGACAACTTTGCCCCGATTTACATGATCAGTGTGTCCAGGCGGAACGGCGATCCACGGCAAAGTTTTCCGCATAGCCGCGGGCGCGGACATTGGCCTTGCGCTTGTTGGGTTCAAGAACATCGGCGTCAATTCCGTGTTCCTTTGCATAGGCCATCGCCGCTTCTTTGCTGTCAAAGCGCAGGCGCACCTGGCTCTGGGTATCGCTGGAGGATGTCCACCCCATCAGCGGATCAACCTCACGCGCGCTTTGCGGGGCGAATTCCAACATCCAGATTTTCGTCTTGCCCTGCCCCGAAGACATGGCGGTTTTGGCTGGCTGAAAAATACGCGCGCGCATCGGCTTCTCCTTAGGCTTGAACCTGTTATCTGAAATTTGCCAGATCTAAGCAAGCATTGGA
>NZ_JAOARZ010000032.1:0-37600 GCF_025210255.1 Donghicola sp.
ACGTGAACACCCGCGAGACCTTTGGCGACTGGGAAGGCGATTTGATGATTTTTGAGCGCGCCCAAGGCAATATGAACGTTGCCTCGCTTATCGAACGCAAGACGAGGTTTGCCGTTCTGTTTCGCAACAATGATCGCAGTTCCAATCACTTCATGCGCAAGCTGATGGATGTGATGGAGCCCCTGCCCCAGCCAGCCCGAAAGTCGATCACCTTCGACCGTGGCTTCGAGTTCAGGGAGTGGCGCAAGCTCAAGTCGGGCATAGGGACCGACAGCTGGTTTTGTGACCCGCAAGCGCCCTGGCAAAAGGGCTCGGTCGAGAACATGAACAAACGCGCACGGCAATACTTGCCCCGTGACACCCAGGTCGCGGCACTCTCAAATCGCAATATGAAGGCGATTTGCGACCGCCTCAACGCCACCCCAAGAAAGTGCCTCGGGTGGCGAACACCAACGGAAGCGTTTCGGGAAGAGTTGATGAAACTGAGATAGCGGAGGCTGTCGCAACGACCCGTGTGTCATCACGCTAGCTACCCGAGGTCGAACTTATCCTTATTTCTTAAAAGGCCAGCCTTTCGCACTGTGGTGTTTGGGTACTCCGGATCACTTATGAATTTCCCAATTTCAAAAGTCGGCTCAATCTTCTTCAGCGCCTGCATCTGCTCAATCGCCTCTGCGACCTTGTCTTGGCTCGCATACAAGGCCAAAAGTACACGTTTGGGCGCTCGGAAATCTGGCGCGGCCCGAGACGCTCTGAGGGCGTATTTTTCGGTCTGAGTCAGGTCTCCGTTACTTAGGCACGCCAAACTATGGCTAAGATCCCACCAATGGGCGTTGCCCGTGAACCGCGACAGGCGCGTGCCAATCAAAGAGCTCTTGGCCGCTTCTTTCGGACGACCTGCGAACATGTTCGCCGTGGCAAGCGCAGCCTGGACGTAGGGATCAAACTTGCTCAGGCCAGACGCCTGCTCTGCCAACAGAAAGCTCGCTTCGACATCGTCAAAATGGATCATGTGCACCAAAGAAGACATCGCGTTAGCAAAAGCACTGTGCGGCTCTGCCTCGAGCGCTTTGGCGCAATAGAAACGCGCCATTTCAGTGGCAGCTTCTTTGTCATCCGTCGCCTCTTCGATGACTTGCGTGGTCTTCTGCCATGCCAGCCAAATGAGAATAGAAGGATTTCCGGTCCGCTCGTACGCCCGCAGCAATTTCGCCTCGGCCATATTTAGCCGTGAAATATCGTAGCTAAAAATATCTGTAATCCCGGCTCTGAGTTCGGTGAAAACTTTGTGCTCACTCGTCTCAGGCGCATACAGGTCCGATATTTTGAAAATGACCTGCTCTGAAAACTCGGAGATTGCCCGCCGAAACGCCTCTGCGGCCAACAACGCATTTGGTGGACACTCGAATTCGCCGAAACGGGAACATACCGGATAGCTATCAGAGAGACGAACCGCTTGGAAATGAACCTGTGTGGAGTCGCCAAAGCAATTGACGTCACACCGGATGTCTAACGTGGACTCTCGACTATCGGCCAGAGTGCTGTCCTGCTCTGTTCCAATCTTTGCAAGGGTTCGTTCGCAAACGTACTTTGCGATCTCTTGCGCGGCCACTCTCGTAACGAAAGGCGCCTCTGACGGTGCCGCTGGATCGGGCAGCAACAAGCGAACGATCTGCTCAGTCCGAGGCATCTGCGGCCGGACATGCGTCGAAGGCTGCACTGGAACATCGGCAAAAGAACTGCGCATCTCGCGCAGCCAATCTTCAAATGCCTCATCACGTATATCGATCCCGCTCAGGAATTCTTCGCCCGCCGCATTTGAGGCGTCTGGATCACCGGGAAAAACGATCCGCACAGCCTCGGGGTCCAGCCAAACTTCCTTACGATCCGCATGTAAGAGGGTAGCCATCGGGCCCAATGTCTTGCGCAATTCAGCAAGAGACTGACGCAAGCTGGCATTCGCTTGATCGTAACCCCGATCGCTCCAGAGTTTTGACTGTATCCAACGACGCGCCCGCTTTAATTTCGGTGCAGTTGCTAGCAAAGCGACGACGCCGCATGTCTTTTGACCACGCGGCGTGCGCGACGTTCCTTGCTGATCCACGAGGGTCAGACACCCGCTAAGGTCGATCTTCAGAACATCGGTCATTACAAAGTACACCAAAATCAATCGCTTGGCGAAGAGGAATCAAGTGTTTGGCGACGTCTTGCGTTAATTTAGCGTTAATTCTGCGTTAAATCGTGAATTGGGTCCACTAAAACATTCTCAGGTCATTTGCGCCGATGTAGCCTCAATATGAAATTTGATCGCGCCATTAAGTGTATTGAAGCCATTTTAGAGGAGAGAAGTTCGTGACGGGGAGAACAGGACGAACGGGACGCACAGGCAGAACAGGACGCACGGGCCGCAGTGGGCTAAGTGACCGCGGAGACCCCACATCTTTTGCAGATTTGGACCATGTTGGCGCATCCAGCACACCACTATTGAGCGATGCTCTGATAGCCGCACGTGGAGGTGTGGTCGGCTATTGGTCCACCGATGACATCACCGACGACTCGCTTGCCATCAAAACGGGCAAAAACTGGTCCGCCTTCCGCAAACTCGCGCCTGAAGTGCGGGCAGGCGTTCTGGACAGCGAAGTCATGGACGGATTTTCATTTGACCGCATGATTTCCAAGGTTCCTGCGCCCGACCCCCTCACGCGCCAAGACTTTGAAAAGGTGCGTCGCGCGGCCGACCTGCGTGCCGATCGGCTTAATGAAATCTACGCGCAGCAAAAGGACATGATGTCGTTCTTCGGCGCTCTTTTTAATGCCAGCGGAGCCCGGTTTGACCGCACGATCGAGTTCATCGACGCCCTGCTTCGGTTATGCATTCCGGTCGAGATGCGCTGCAAATACGAGTTTGGGCGCGCACGTCCTGTCGAGATCGCGCCAGAGGTTATGCCGATCATTCAAACACCAGGTCACGGCTCGTATCCCAGTGGGCATGCAGTCGAGTCCATGGCCATCGCAAGCGCTTTGGAGCACTTTAGCGAAGAAGGTAGCGGCCCGAAAATCGGCCCTGCAGCACGCGCTATGGCACGGCGCATCGCCTTCAATCGCGTCGTTGCCGGAGTTCATTACGAATCCGATAACGCCGGCGGCGAAGTCTTGGGCGAGAAGCTTTTCAAATATATACGCAAAAAGGCGAAATCGGCCGACGATACCCCCCTCGCGCTACTCTATGAAAAAGCGCTGGAGGAATGGCGCTAAGCTTCGGGGTGGCGCGGACGCGCGCCCCCTGCCCCCAGACGCACCTCACCGATCCGGTTGGTGCGCGCCGCGTCAGGCACTGCCTCCAGCGTTGGCGCAACATTGCTGAGATCGCGGGTGATTTTGGCGGCAGCGACGCTGGTACCGTCCACAACAACTGTTGTATCACTAAACGTGCCTGAGGCAACGACACCATAGCTGCCATACCCGTCACTTCCAATCGCAGAATGGGTCGGGCCTGCGCCAATAGTGCGCTGTGACCAGTCAGCAGACCCTGCCGTCTCCAGCGTTGGCCGCACCGCATTGCGACTGCCCATCGGGTCAGGCTCAATCGCACCCGCCGTAACGATCCCCGCACCGCCCTTCGCCATGATCGCGGAATTGGTGCCATTTCGTGTTAACCCCGAAGTACCCTCGGGCGCATCATAAGAGTGCGTTCGTGGATCAAAGCCATAGGCATCCCGATGATCAAGGAAGGACTGCCGTCCGCCACGCTCAAAGCCCGCCGCCGTATCATCACGTTGCACCTGAAGGACCAGCGACACACTCTGGGCCGATGATTTCTGAACTGTGACCTTCCACGTGCCATTTTCCGTCAGCAGACCAGAAGAACCAGTGGTTGGAGCTAGAGCGATTGTCAGACGCGACGTGCCCTCCAGCCGATCATGGTAAATTCGGCCGATCACCTGACCGATGCCGGCGTCATCAGGCACTATCAAATCCTCGAACTGATCTACTGGAGGGATTGCTGTGAATACAGTGCCAGACGGGCTGGCTAAGCTCAGGCCAATCTCTGCGCTGAGGTCCGAAGATACCTGATCAACACTGTGAATTTGCAAGAAAGAGTGCGTTGGATCATCGGGCGGGATATTCCAGTCCATCGTGCCTTTGGCCAGCGCATCGTCCAAATCGAACCGCGCCGCCAGACGCTCTCGGTAACTGTTTCCGTAGGCGAAAACCAGACGACCCGCGTGTGCATTATTCATCTCTTCGTTGAAACACGCGATCCGACTGCGCAATTGCCGCTCAAGCAACGATTCACCTGTCTTGGTCCCTGCCGAAAAGCCAAGGCTGACATTAATAATGATCGAGCGCGCTTCGGTATAAGCCAAAGATAACAGCCAATCGACCGCCATTAGCAGAAAGGCAGGCAGATGCGTGCCGGACGTGTCCTCAAGTGTTTCGGGCGGCAGTTGCACCGCCAGCAGATCAGCGCCCTCTGCGCCATCTTTGGGGTCCAGACCCGCCGCCAAATCCAGAATGGCTGTCCCATGACTGAAAGCCTGCTCGGTCGAGCGATGGGTGAAATCAGAAAAGATTTCCGCATTTCGGCTACTGTAAACATCAAATTCCGTCTCGAGGCCGAGGCGGCCTAGGTCTGCTTCAATGTCTTCAGCGGTCAAGACGCGACCGATCTTCACATAGGGACATTGATCTTGCACCGGCTGGATCGATTGCTGCCAAAGCCCCAGAAAACGGGTCTGCGTTCGGGTCTTCCCTTTGCCTGCCACGCGTTTCCGAAACCGAGCATTCAAATAGCCGATCCCATCATCGATCACGGCCACGATCGGCGTTTGCTTTGATGCGGCGCTCGCACTCCGAACTGACAAAGGCTTGGTCCGCTTGGTCGGGTCAAGGCAGACGGGCACCCCTGCCCCTTTTATGAGCGCGCGCAGGGCCGGAACCTCTGCCATTTGGTGCAAATGCTGGGGCTGAACAAAATAGAACCCAGCCACCTGCCCCTCTTCGGCAAAGCAGAACTCCAGCGAGCTGTCTTGATAGAGGGGCTGACGCCCACCCTCGGCGCAGGGCATGGTGCAGTCACCGCCAGAAGAGGCTGGCAGAAACACCGGAATGTCGTGCTGCACAAAGAGCGCGTTGATGGTGTGTCTGTCTCCTTCGAAGAATACAGGGATCCATTTTCGTTCCACCTCAGGCTTGGTCCGCCGCGCGGACTCTATGGTCATCGTCCAGTCAACAAACGGATCAATATGAGCAGTGTACGCCAAGGCCGCCTCCTGTGTTCCCTGACACCAATCGTACCAAGCGATTTTCACGCTCCATAGGCCCGCACACCTTGCTTGTGCATTTTTCACGGAAAACTCACGCAAGCCAAACGCCATTTTGATGCAAAGTCCCGCTAACCTCACGGAGCGATCACGCGGTTGGCGCATCCTGTGTGCAGTGACAGGAGATTTTCTCCTTCACGAACAAGATGGAGGACTTGGAAATGCCGATTACCGAGAGTGACCGCCGCCCTGCACAGGATGGCTTCGCCGAATTCAAGAACTCGAAGTACAACCGCGATGAAGCAACAGACATGGCCTATAATACCGCAAAGCGCCCTGCTCTGAGTATTCGCGCAAACCCAGAGGAGTTCGACCTACAGCCGCATCCCATCGGGAATTTCAGCAAAGGATTGCCCCACACGCTAGAGGGTAGCGTTGCGCCGCAAGCCTACGAGATGTTCGTCAGATCCCTAAGACAATCTAACGACTTGTCGAAATCCGGCGGCTTCCCTGCACCCTTGGGACCTGATCCGGTGCATCATCCGGCCGGCTACAATATGTCTGCTGACGTCATAACCGATGCCTTCGGCAATCCTGGGCCAGCGCCCATCACACACTATCACTTCAAGAATGCATCTAGCCCCGATCCGGTCGCGACGCGCAAATGGGAAAGCCCATTGGGCGGCTTGAATTCCGACATCACCGGACCTTGCATCGGCGGCGTTTCATTGCCCCCTGCCCCCGCGCTTGGCAGTTCTGAACTGTGCGCCGAAATAGCCGAGGTTTATGCCATGGCACTGACGCGCGACATTGCGTTTGCAGACCTACAGAACATCAATTGCGTCGTGCATTCGGGTGCTGAGGGCGAGGTCACCATCGGCGACATTGTTTCAGAGCTTGGTGCGTTGCCCTGGTTCGATCCGAACGGAATGCCGATTAGTTCTGAGCGGACAGACAACGGCACGTTTGCCCAGACGCTGACCAATCAAGAGGCGCGTCGCCGCGCCGCACGCTGGGATGAACACGGCGAATTCTCGGTCAAATCGCTGTTCCGGGGTTCGACCGAGGGGGCAAAGAAAGGCGCCTACCTATCCCAATTCATGCTTCAGGGCGGTGGCGACGACCGCACAGCAGGCCAGATTCCTTTTGGCACCCAGACCATTGACCAACGCACACAACCCGACAATGCGCACCTTGACTACATGGTGACGTGGATGGAATGGCTGGATGTGCAGAACGGCGCGCGTTTCACAGGCGTAGACCCGACAGAAGCCCCGCGCTTCCTGACCACACCGCGTGATCTGGCGGCCTACGTTCACATGGATCAACTCTATCAGGCATACTTTAACGCCGCGCTTCTCTTGCTCGGGTCAAAGCGGGCCGAAGGGGTGTCTGCCTTTGACCACGGTCTGCCAAACAACAGCATGGAACCTGACGCCACCCGCGAAGGCTTTGCGACGTGGGGCGGCCCCCACCTGTTGGATCTGTTGGCCTCCGTATCTTCGCGAGGGCTTAAGATCATCCGACGTCAAAAGTTTCAGATCCACCGCCGTGCCCGCCCCGAGGTTCTGGCCGCGCGGCTGGCACTGGCGAACAACGGGCATCTGGATGCTCTTGGTGCTGGCGGGACGCGCGTTCAGAGCATGCTTCATGAGCTTTGGCAGCGTTGCCCAAAGCTGATGGGCGCAATTGCAGAGAGAAACAGCTCTGCCCCCGGTCCCGACGCCCGCGGCTTGACCATCGAGGCGGAACTCCCTGAAACGCCAATTGACGGTGGCGCCAACCTGTTGCTCCCCATGGCCTTCCCCGAAGGATCGCCCATGCACCCCGCTTACGGCGCAGGCCACGCGACCGTGGCAGGGGCCTGTGTCACAGTGCTCAAAGCGCTGCTGAACACCGTCAGCAAGGACGGTGAGAAGGTTACGATGCAGGATTTCGGATTTGAAGCATCGTACCAGAGCGTAAAATCCAAGTCCGGCGACTACTGCTTGCAGGACACCGGCGATCACCATTTGACCGTGACGGACGAGCTCGACAAGCTCGCCGCCAATATCTCGATCGGGCGCAATATGGCCGGTGTGCACTATTACACCGACTATTTTGAAAGCCTGCGGCTTGGCGAACGGGTCGCGATCGGCATCCTGCAAGAGCATCTGCAAACCTCGCCCGAGGATATCTCATTGCACCTGATCGACTTTGATGGTCGCAGCGTCCAGATCAAGAAAACGGGCGGCGCCAACTACGGCGCTGAGGCCGAGATCATCGTCAACGACGGCGCAATCTCCACCGCTGACTGGTGGACCGAAAACGTCGCTGAATACGAGATTGAACCTCCCATCATCCAACGTCTCGTCGGCTGACTAGCAGGGGCCCGACGCGCTCCGCCGGGCCCCTCGTTTCCAGAAAATCCACGCTTTTTACAATTGGAGTATCTTATGTTTGAAACATCAACAGTCCCACAGCTCGTCATCCCGAGTGCCTATTTCGGGCTGGCGATTTTCATGGTTCACGGTGTGCCTCTTCTCCTTTTATGCATGACCCTACTTGGAGGAGGGATCGCCCTGTTGCATCTGCTGCACGGAGCATTTGACGCGACTGAGGTTGATGAACCGCGCGGTAGTCACGTGGTGGCCAGCTACGGCTATGCGCCGGATGGTGCAGAAGCAGAAGATTTTACGTTTCCGAGCATCCTTCCCCTGCGCGGAATGATCGCGCGCGCCAAGCAGCGCATCAAAAAATTCCACAAGAAATACATCAAGTTTATCGCAGCTTCCTGAGCAGGTCGGAGACCATCAATGATCCTACAAGGTGAGTTTTCCGGGCGGTCCGGTCACGAAATGACCGGCCGCTTTACTCTGCGCAGAGTGCGTGGTGGATATCGGTTGATTACCAGCAACGACTTTTTCTTCGATGCAGCTGCGCCGGCACCCGCGTGGGCGCTTGGTGATCCGGACCAAAGCCCTTATCCGGGTCTCGTCGCAGACTCGATCTGGCACAAGCTAGAGCCGTTTTCCCCTGTCAGCGGGATTCAGTACCTGCGTGTCCCTGATCACGACTGCTTCCGCGCGGCCCGCGCGGTCATCACATGGTGCACACTGACCAAGATTCCCCTTGGCGAAGGCCGCGTCACTTCGGCGACAGCATAAAACATATTGGCCAGCATCTAGCACTTGGCGGCATAAGCGCACGGGGCGTCGCGGCTCGGGAAACTATAGTGCCAAACTCAGTACCCCGAGCTTTAGACAACCATCGGTCACCAGCGCCAGATAACGCTACGGTCGCACTCTAAAGCCAGTCGCACGGCTGCGACTTACACCCAGCCTGTACCGCCCCTCAGATGGGAGGTATCGCCCAAAACTCGCCAGCTTCTAGTGCGCGAAAGCGGTTTTGAGCGACGTTATGTGCTTCCAAAGCTTCTTCCAATGCAAATCTGGGGTCGTTTCGTCCTTCGTTTGTCAGCTGGATGGTACCCCAGTGGTGCCCCACCGCGTAGGCCGCCTTGGACAGGAGAAATCCTTGGACAGCTTCGTCGGGATTTTGGTGCTGATCGGCCATGAACCAACGTGGATCGTAGGCACCGATCGGCAAAAGCTCTGCACGGATCGGACCAAATTGCGCGGGCAGGTCGCGATAGGGGCGGCCTTGGTCAAAGCCGGTGTCTCCGATGAACACCACGGCCCCACCGGGACCGGTCAGCACAAAGGTCCCCCAAAGTGCCATCGATCGATCCGACACGCCACGTGCGCCCCAGTGGTGACATGGCGTGCAGTGGATCCCAAGTTTACCAAAGTTGGTCGACTGCCCCCAGTCCAGTACTTCGGTCCTTAGTCCAGTGCTTTGGATGATCGTGTCGTTTCCGAGGGGCGTGATCACCAGTGGATTATGCTCTGCCTTCAAACGCGTGAGGGTCGCCAAGTCCATATGGTCGTAATGACAATGGCTCAGCAGGATCAAATCGATCGGCGGCAAATCCTCGAAGGAAATGCCCGGCTTAGTCACGCGCTTGGGTCCCGCAAAAGACACTGGCGACGCGCGCTCTGACCACCACGGGTCCGTCAAGATATTCAGCCCGCGTGTCTGGATCAACATCGTGGCATGTCCAACCATCGTAACTGTCAGATCATCAACGCGGCGCTCTGGACGAACCGTCAGCACGGGCACCTCGGTCGGCCATTCCGTTGGATCCTCGCCCATGCGCCAGCGCAGCAAATCGCGGAAGCCCTTGGGTGCGCTGCCATCGGGGTTGAAGAACCGGACACCATCGAAATGGTCGGTCACAGGGCCCTCGTAATAACGGTTTTTGCCAGAGCGCACGGCAACGGTTGTTGTGCACCCAACTGTCGAAACCCCAAGAAACGCCGCTGCGGACTGAAGTAGAGTTCGACGGTTCATACACTGGCTCCAATCGGAAATGGCTCGTGGCCTCGGGTCGCGCTGTTTCGCGCCAAGATCTAGAGCTTACACTAGGGCTGGCCAGATGTGCGCGCAAACCACTGATGAACTAGGCTCATCAATGACTTGGTCGCCAGCGGTCCTTAGACCATCAAACCAGAGCGCGCACTTTTGCGAGAAGTTCGGCATCCACGGTAACGCCTTCGCTCTGCGCGCGCTCGCGGCAGGCTTTGCGGCCATCACCGGGCAGGCGCGCGCCGTCCTGATCGTGGAAAGAGGCTAGCAAATGTGCCAGCTTCGCTTGGAAGTCCGCGCCCGCGGTCGCGCCCGGATCAATGGCGACAAAGAACTGACCCGTACGAGGTGGGCCACCTGCCGTGCCCGAGAAAGGGCTCGCCTGTGTCCCCAATGCAGCGCCAGTCAAGGCAGCGGCCATTATCTCGACCGTCAACGCGATGCCGACGCCCTTGTGTCCGCCTGATGGCACCATGGAGCCCTTCAGGCCTGCATCCGGATCGGTTGTGGGATGGCCATCAGCATCCAGAACCCAGCCTTCTGGGACTGTTTTACCTTCGCGGGCATGTTTCATCACCTCGCTCTTGGCAATGGTGCTGGCGGATTGGTCGATCAGAATTGCGGCGTTGCCTTGCGCATCCGGTGCAGCAATCGAAAAGGGATTAGTGCCAAGCACCGGCTTTGCTCCACCCGACGGCGCAATCGAGGCGGGCGCGTTGGTGAACCCGAGGCCGACCAATCCCGCCTCGGCCAAACGGCGGGTGTGGACCCCAAGCGCGCCGCAATTATAGGAATTGTGGATCGCCAGCACCGCAACGCCCATTTCGCGGGCCAAGGGGATGAGGCGCGCAAAGCCCATGTCGATGGCCGAATGCGCAAAACCAGTGGCGGCATCGGCGATCAAGACGGCGGGACGGGGGTTGGCGATCACAGGGCGCGCGGAACCATCCACCTTGCCGCATTTCACATGCTGCGCATAAATCGGGATGTACGCCAACCCGTGCGAAGATACGCCGTCTGCCTCTGTCATCGCGGTGGCAATCGCCAAAGGGCGCGCGTTACCTTCTGTCGTCCCGGCCTTGACCAGCGCGCGGAACGCGAGGTCTTCGATCTCTGTCAGCGAAAGGGTTTCTGTGGCGGTCATGGCGGTGTCTTTCTGTTGTCTCGAGATCACTTGACGCGGTCAGTCATTGTCATTCAGACCAGCGCCTGCACCCTTTAGGCGGCTTTCATCCGTGGCGGGTGCAAAGGTCCGATGTGCGAACATGGCAAGACGGTCCCAACTCTGGGGGCTGACGCTGGCGCGCATTACCGGTTCTTTGGTGCCGGTCATCTTGGCAGGTGTGGAAAAGACCATTTCGGTGGTCATGCGAGTGTAGAGAATATCAGTTTCGCCGTGCAGACACAGATGGCGTCCGTCGGTAGCCACGCGCACCCCGTCCCATTCTGCCGCGACAGGATGACCAAGGCGTAATGCGGCCCCACCCATAAAAGGCACGGCCAAGAGCGGAACGCAGACGTTCTCCATGGTGATGGACCCGCGTTCCATCAGCCGTACAGCGCAATCACTAAGAGAGGCACCCGCGATCAGGGGGCTCATCCGCCGCGCCGGAGCGTGCCAGACGGCGGCGCGCAAGGACACCGGCGAGACATCAATCGCTGGAATGCGGTCATTCATCTCCAAAAGATCCGCCAAAAGGTCTGTTCCCTGGAAACCAAAGGCGGACAGCCAACGGGTGCCTTTGGCCGCCTCTTCAGCAAGACCCCAAGCAAGGCCAGATCCCCGTGCCGCCCGTTTGCTGAGTGCTTCGATTTCGTTCAGGGAATAGGTCATGCATCTCCCTTTGGAAGGTCAGGATAGGGCCAGTATTCTGCGGTGTCAGGCGTCAATTCCGGCGGCAGCGGCGCGTTGCCGTACATGCAAATCCGTAACCAGCGGTCGGAGCGAGGATCGAACTTGGTGGCACCAAAGAACGCTAGCTTGCAGCGCAGCATGTCTATGGGCATCACCCGCTCTGAAATCGTGTTATCTCGGATCTCGGCATAGGGTGCGCGGCCGACAATCTGCGCGCGGCGCAAAGCGTGGCGGTGTTCGGGGTGGCGGAGGATGAATTCGGCCACCTGCGCGTCATCGGGCCAGTGGGCCAAAGCCCTGTGCAGCGCGGCAGCATCTCGCCCCGGCGCGAGCGGCTGCTCGTATTCTTCGACCGGTTCTTCGAAACGCTCGCCAAGACGAGGCTCCAGCTTCTCTTCGGACACATACCACGCGCGGGCGCGATTGGCGGGCAGCGACCAGTCCGTCTCGATGGCCCAGTGATACACGCGCTCCAGCAGCGCACGCAGGTCCGCGATGGTCATGGCCCCAGCGATCCGGAATGTCGCCGTATTGTCAGCAGCCATGGTCTCCGCCAAGTCATCCACCAGCGCGCCATAGGGCTCGAGCAGCAGCGAAACGACCCACTCTTGCCCCTCGAGCGATAGGTTCTGCTCTGCCCATTGATAGAGGCGATCCCAAGGGTGCGGGGCCGACAAATCAATGGTCTGAAGACACAGGCGCAGGGCCGCGACGTCTGCCTGCAACGCAGCCAACTTCTCTCGCTGCAGGGGATGTTCAGACCGCCAAGAGGCAAACAACAGAGCGCTGCGTTCAAAAAGCTCTTGAAACAGCGCGATGTCCGCACCGTTGGCGATATCGATCCCACGCACGCGGCTGAGTGCCGTTTCGCGCGCAGCGATCCAGTTGTTGAACAGCACTGGGTGGTTCAGCAAAAACGGCGCCATCCCAAGTCCGGTCGAATTCCCGATCCCCAATGACCGCGCGATCTGCGGCGCAAGCTTTGCCGCAGTCGTCCCGTTTTGTTGGGCGCGGCAGCAGGCCATATGTTGTACCAGATCCGTCACAAACCATCGTGTCAGGTAAACCGACAACATCTCGACCTGAAACGGAACGCGGAACTCGGGGCGATCTGCAATCATCTCACGGTCTGCAGCGCCTAGTTTGCCAGAACCATAGACCGCGGTGGTCCGCATCAAATAGCCCACAGCCTCGATCTGAGCGGTTTCGGGCTGATCGCCAGCAGCGATCGAGGCGACCACGTGTTCCCACAATCGCACCGAACGGTTCGCCCGCGAGACGGATAGTTCCCGACCCGTAACGCGCCCCGCCTCTTGGAGTGGAATGTTCTGCGCAAGACGCTGGATATCCGCATCCTCTGGCACGCCATCGAACAGAGTAAACGTGGCATCCCACGCCTCTGCAATCACGCGGTCGGATCGCTTTTCGGGTGGCAGATCATGCGCAAAGGCGATCAGCGAATAGGTGCGCTCCGGCGTTTGGGCGGTGTAGACCGCGTGCCCTTCGCCATTTCCGTCGATCTCGAACGCCGTACAGTCAAAGCGCCACCCTTCTGCCGCCATCCGGCGGGTCAGAACACGTTTGAACGACAGGCGCGACTGATGAAAGGAGCCAAGCTGCGCGAGGCGCATCACCAGTTCGGGGTCGCGATTTGGCACTTCGGTCATTAGAACGGACCTTATCTTCAGACGGCGAATAATAGGTTCGGGCGCGGCACCACGCACGAACCGGTCTTAGTCAACTGCCCTTGGCGAAGGTGATCCGAAGCGCGCCCCAAAGCGAGGACAGAAGCAACAGAGACGCGGACGCTACGGTAACAATAAAGAGCCCTGACAAATGAGAGGCCGCCAAATCCGTCCGCAGTCGGAAACGGGAAAACCACCCGAATCTGCAGCTTCTGCTGGTTTTCACTAGTGCCTGACATTGTGCTCTCCCGTTCACTGCACGCTCTGGGTGCCATTAACTGCCATTTCCAAACTCTTCTTGCTTTGTTGAAGGCGCGAAACTCTCAGAAAAGAAGCGGTACCAATTACCACCCATAATGCCGGCGACCTCCGTCTCGTTCAGGCCTGTCGCGCGCAAACCACCCTCAATATTTCCGAAGTCACGGTTGTCTTGAAACCAAGATGGCATAGAGGGGAAACCGGGGTTGGATTTAGACCCTTCGCCGTAGTCGATCTGCTTGGTCCAGCGGCCCACACGCATCCATTCGACAACGCTGTCGGGCTGGTCCTGACAGAGATCCGTGCCGATCCCCAGATGCTCTGGGCCGTAACGTTCGGCGGCGCGGGCGATCATCTCGCAGAAGTCCTCCAGCGTGCAGCCTGACTTGCCCTTTAGATGGTAAGGGTAGACCGAAAAGCCGAACATCCCGCCGTTTTCTGTGACCGCCCGAATGACCGCATCCCGCTTGTTCCGCAGGGCGGGTGCCCAGTCATGCGGGTTTGCGTGGGTGATCGCGATAGGGCGCTCGGACCATTCCGCCGCCTCGATCGTCGAGCGGTCGGCCGAATGGCTCATGTCCACCACCAGACCCACGCGGTTCATTTCACGCACCACCTGCTTGCCCATGCGGGTTAGGCCAGCATCTTCGGCCTCGTAACAGCCGGTCGCCAGCAGGGACTGGTTGTTGTAGGTCAGCTGCATGAACCGCGCGCCAAGGGAATGGACGATCTCGACCAGACCGATATCGTCCTCGATTGGGCTTGGGTTCTGGAAACCGAAGAAGACAGCCGTCCTTCCCGTGGCTCGGGCCGTGTCGATGTCGTCAACCCCCAGCCCCTTCATGATCAGGTCTGGATATTGTTCGAACCACCGGTTCCACTGTTCGAAGTTCAGTACCGTTTCGCGAAAATTCTCGTGATACGCGATGGTGACATGAACCGCGTCCACGCCTCCTTCACGCAGCTGACGAAAAATCTTTTCCGACCAATTCGCGTATTGCAGACCGTCAATGCGCATCAGATTGGACCTGCGCTGATATAAGCGGTTTTCACCGTAGTGTAGAATTCGGCTGCGGTTTTGCCCTGCTCGCGCGGACCATACGAGCTGTCACCTCGCCCGCCAAACGGCACGTGGTAATCGGTGCCCGCTGTCGGCAAGTTCACGGTAACCACCCCTGTCCGCGCGTTACGACGGAAATGCGTTGCCCGTGCCAAAGAGGTCGTAACAATCCCTGACGTGAGTCCAAAATGAGTGTCATTCACGACCGCCAGCGCCTCTTCATAACTGCCAACCTTGATAACCGAGGTGAGGGGCGCAAACATTTCTTCGCGGTTAATCCGCATCGCGTTGGTGGTGTTCAGAAACACACCGGGCGACATGTAAAAGCCGTCGGTTGGCATTTGCAGACGCTCACCGCCGCATGCGAGTTCGGCACCTTCAGTCTGGCCCAGCGTCACATATTCTAGGTTTTCGGCCAACTGCTGCGCGCTGACCACGGGCCCTATTTGGGTCCCTTGCTCTAGCGCATGACCGACCTTCATCGCCTTGGTGGCAGCCACCAGTTTCTCGACAAAGGCGTCGTGGATCGCCTCGTGCACCACCAAGCGCGAGGACGCGGTGCACTTCTGCCCTGTCCCACCAAAAGCGCCGCCCAGTGCCAAGGTCACCGCCACGTCCAGATCCGCGTCGTCCATCACTGCCAGCGCATTCTTGGAGCCCATCTCCATCTGCACTTTGGTCAGGTTCTGGATCGCCGCCGCAGCGATACATTTGCCCACGGGAACTGAACCAGTAAAGGATATTGCATCCACCTGAGGGCTCTCAACCAAACGCTGGCCAATGGTGCTCCCTGCGCCCATCACAAGACTAAAAAGACCTTTGGGAATGTCCTGACGATTGATGATTTCGGTCAGCGCGACTGCGGATGCGGGTGTCAGGTTCGCAGGTTTCCAGATAACCGCGTTGCCATAGCAGAGCGCAGGTGCAATTTTCCAAGACGCGGTCGCGGTGGGGAAATTCCAAGGGCTGATGATCGCGACTGTCCCGACGGGCTCGCGGCGTACGTCAATTTCCACCCCTGCGCGGACGGAATCCGCGTTCTCGCCCAACTGGCGCAGGCATTCCGCCGCGTAGTAGGTAAAAAATTGACCCGCGCGATAGACCTCGCCCCTGCCCTCGGCGAACGGCTTGCCTTCTTCGCGCGACAGAAGAATGCCCAACTCTTCGGCGCGGGCCATAAGCTCTGTACCGATGGCCATGAGTACCGCCTGCTTCCGCTCCATGCCATAAGCAGCCCATTCTGCTTGAGCCACACGGGCCTGCGCCAAAGTCGCGTCAAGCTGATCCGCGCTCGCCTGCGCATAGAGACCAATCAGATCCGTTGTGTCAGAAGGGTTCCGGTTCTCGATTTCGCTTTCACCAGTCTGCCATGCGCCAGCAATCAGGTTTCTGTGGTTCTCGGTCATGACGGATTGCCTTGTGCAGTTGGGAAGCCCCTCTCGTATGGACTCGCCACGCACCTTCAGCCAAACTTAAACTTCTGAAGTACATTTCAGTTTTGTTGAAGTTGGGTTGGCTCGGATGCTGAAGATGGAAATGCTGCGGGGCTTTGCCACTGTGGCCCGCACTGGAAACCTAAGCGATGCGGCAGATGCACTCGGGCGCACACCCTCGGCGGTGTCCATGATGCTTAAGCAGTTCGAGACCCATTTGGGCGAGCCCTTGTTCGAAACCGACCGAAAAAACAGGCTGACCGCTTTGGGCACCTTTGTGCTGGAGCAAGCAGAGCGGGAACTTCAGCAGTTCGACAACACCGTCCGCGCAATCGAAGGGTACGCACGCGCCGCTCATGGCCGCGTCCGGATCGCAACGGTGCCTTCTGTCGCCAGTACGATCATTCCACGTGTTTTGTCCCGCCACATGCCAGATTTTGAACAAGTGGATCTCGAGATGCGCGATATGGACTCCAGTTCCATACGGCACGAATTGGACCGCAACCGGATTGACATCGGGATCGGCACGATCGGAGAGCATGTCGCCGGACTGGACAGTACTCTGCTGATGACAGACGCTTTTGGCGTGATCTGCGCACAGGCCCACCCGCTGGCCGCGGAGCGTGGCCCCGTCACGTGGGAGGCGCTAGAGGGGCATCGCCTGATCGCGAACAGCCTGTCCGCCAACATCGCGGCAGAGCCCGCGCGTGCCCTACACAGAGGCTCTCTTCTAACAGCGCAGAACGTCGCCTCGATCCTTGGTATGGTGCAGGCAAACATCGGTCTGACCATTTTGCCAGAGATGACAACATGGGCTGCAGCGCAGAGTGGTTTGGTCTTTCGCCCTTTGGCGGATAAGGCCGCTCGGCGCGAATTGCACTTGGTTAAAAAGCACGACGCTACGCTATCGCCAGCAGCCCGCCTGTTTGAGACACGTATTCTCGAGACGTTAGCGGATTGGAACAGAGGCGACGCCGTTCGCCCCTAAACGGGACTTACTGACCCTCGACCACAGTCAGTCCGAACAGCTGCCACATCTGCATGCCGCCGCGATAATAGTAGATCCGCTCTGCGGGGAAGCCCGCCTCGATCATCCGGCGCGCTGCGGTTGGCGACTGCCCACACCACGGGCCGTTGCAGAATAGGGCCACATCCTTCAGCCCAGCCACATCGCAATCAAAGCCATCAAAATCCACTTCGCAACCCAACACGTCCAAACGATCTGCCGCTTCGGTGTAGGGCACAGAGATCGCACCCGGGATCGTCCCCTTCAGGTATTCAGGGCGCACACGACCGTCGGCAACGACCGTATTCGGATCTTGCAGCATCTCAAGCAACTCAAGTTCACCAATCGCCGTAACTCCCTCGGCAGGCACCATGGGCTGGATGCAGAAATTCGGACAGGGCCGAGATGTCAGGTCCCAGTCGCCTTCGAGCCGGTGATCGTTGTCCTGAATGCGAGAGATGTCGACCGTCGCCCCACCTTCGAGCGGAACGGTGACCGACATCACATCGCGGGTGATATGGACCGGCTCTGCGGCCAGCGGCAACGCAGCCAGACAAATAGCGGCCGTCGTGAGATAGCGGATCATGTCTCCTCCTCTTGATCCCAACCTTCTTTGGCCGATCATATCACGTTTAATGAATAAGTCTGCGGAAATGTCCGCTTCCAGAAGAACCCGCAACGGCGTCTGCCGACGGACCGAGCTGCGGGACAGGAGGATAAAAGTACATGTCCAAAAGTCCTTTTCGCCTCGTCTAATAGACGGCCTCAGAAACGTTCAAGAGGATGCTAGGGATAGAGTCTCTTTGAAAAAGCAGGATCCCCCCATGCTGAAGACGATCAAATCCCGCCTTCTTTTTGTATTTGCGCTTCAGCTTCTGGTGATTGGCGCGCTCGGTCTCGGTGCCGCCTACCAGATGCGCGAAATGGAGCGTCGCAGCGCAGAGATTGTTGAGAACCACTTTGCGACCATCCTTCTGTTCGAAACGCTCGCCAAGAACCAAGCCTCAATACAGAGCCTCGTGCGTGACTACATGCTGCTAGAGGACAAGTCGCGCAAATCGGCAATCCGCAAGGAGTTGAAAGCGCTGCGCAAAGAGCAAGAGACGCTCATCGACACCCGCCGCGAAACGGCTGGCCCGGAGCTGCTGGCCAATCTGGATCAGTACGACGAATTGCGCACCGATCTGGAAAAGGTGAACAAGAAAGCCGCGATGGTACTGCGCTTTGGAAGCCCGTTCAAAGCGGCCGAGTTGCTGGACCAGCACAACGGCAAAATCCTGACTGATCTGCAGGACTTGCTCACGCGCGTGCTGGACGCCGAGACTGCCGATATGGACAGCGCCGTGGCAAGCTCGGCAGCTGAAGCACAACAGGCGCAAATCGCAGCCCTGGGTGTGATGGCTCTGGCCGCGCTGGTGACGCTGCTCTCCGGCGCTCGGATTTTTAGATCCCTGAACCTTGGCCTGACCAAAGCGCATAACCTGAGCGCCCGAGTGGCCGAAGGCGATTTGACCCGCACAGAGGACGTTCGCGGGAAGTCAGAACTGAGTTTCTTGCTCGTTAACCTGAACACGATGGTTACAAGCCTGCGGGATATCGTATCCGAAGTCACCACCGGCTCGGCCAACGTTGCAACCGGCGCGAACATGATGGCCAGCACAGCTGAAAACCTAAGCAACAACGCCGTCCAACAGAGCGCCGTCTCCCAGCGCGTGGCCTCTGCGGTCGAGCAGATGACCGCAAATATCGGACAGGCTGCCGAGAACGCTCAGAAGACTGAAACCGTCGCATCCAGTGCGGCCAGCAACGCCCGCGAGAGCGGCGCTGCCATGCGCGGTGCGATCGCCGCCATGCGTGATGTGGTCGAAAAGATCGCTATCATCCAAGAGATCGCCCGTCAGACCGACCTTTTGGCCCTGAACGCTGCGGTCGAGGCCGCCCGTGCCGGTGAACATGGTCGCGGCTTTGCCGTCGTCGCCTCTGAAGTTCGCAAGCTGGCAGAACGCAGCCAACAGGCCGCGACAGAGATCGGCGATATCTCTCAGGGGACTGTCATGGCTGCCGAAGGCGCAGATAAAATGATGATCGAACTGGTGTCCGAGATCGAAGAAACATCCTTGCTGGTTTCAGAAATCTCGCGTGCCAATTCAGAGCTGTCCATTGGTGCCAGCCAAGTGCGCGACACCATGATCGAACTCGACACCAGCATTCAGGCCAACGACACCGCTTCGGTGCAGATCTCATCGACCGCCGAGGAATTGGCCGCTCAGGTCGGCAGTCTGCGCGATATCATCCTGCGTTTCCGTGTCGCCTATGGGGATGAGCCCCATTCGCCAGATAACGTCGAGGCACCAGAAATCCTGGCCATTCCTGCGCCAGCCTAAGGGCAGACATGTTTGGTCAGCTAATTACTGGCGCAGCTGCATCGGCTGCGCCAATTTTTATTTGCAGATCAGGTCCGCAGCGCAGGAAGCCCAACACCTGTGCTGTCAAATCCACCGTCAGACGCCACGACCTGCCCCGTGACATAACTGGCGCGCTCAGAGCACAAGAAAACGATCACCTCTGCGATTTCGCGTTCGGATCCGTAACGATTTAGCGGGATCGCGTCATGGTAGGCGTCGATAATCTCTTGCGAGTGAACGGCCATTGCCAGCTTGGTGCGGACGGGACCAGGGCAGACGCAGTTCGCGCGAATGCCGTATTCCCCCAATTCCGCGGCCTGCTGTTTGGTCAGCTGGATCACAGCAGCCTTGGACGTGCCATAGGCGACACGCAACGTAGACGCCCGCAAGCCGGAGATCGACGCGATATTCAGCAGAGCGCCCTTGGTTTCCTTGAGCGACGGTATCGCGGCTTGGGACACAAGAAACACGCCATCAAGGTTCGTCTCCATCACGCGGCGCCAGCGTGCAAAGTCGGTCTCTTCGATCGGACCAAAGTCCGCAACGCCCGCATTGTTGACCACCGCGTCGATCCGGCCAAAGGCCCCTTTTACAGCGGCGATCATCTCGGTCACCTGCTCGGGGATCGACACGTCGTAGACAAAGGGCTTGGCCTGATCCAAACCATCAGCCGCAATCGCGAGTTCATCACCATCACGGTCGACCATCGCGACCTGCCAGCCTTCTTCGATAAAGAGTTTGGTCGTTGCCAATCCGATGCCACGGGCCGCGCCCGTAACAAGAGCAATCTTTTGCGTCATACGTTCATCCTATCCTGCTGATGTTCCCATCAAAGTTCCCATACCGCCATCGACCCGTAGATCGACCCCGGTGATAAATCCAGCCGCATCCGACACCAGGAAAAGCGCCGCCTCGGCAATGTCCCACGCCGTGCCCTGCCGTTTCAAAGGCACCTGCGCGGCCCGTGCGGCGCGTACTACCTTCATGTCCTGACCAGGCGCGATCATCGCGGCCACATGGGGCGTATCGATCATGCCTGGCACGACTGTATTCGCCCTGATACCGCGCGGCGCATATTCAATCGCGATGCTTCGGGAAAATCGTTGAAGCGCTGCTTTTGACGCCTCGTATCCGATGTAGCGATAGGGCCCGTTGTTCCTCCCTGCAAGGCTCGAAATATAGACGATCGCGCCCCCCTGCCCCATCAGCGGCACGCAGGCTTTGGTCGCGTGAAACGCCGCATCAAGATTGATCGCAAAGACCGTTTGCCAGTCGTCAAAGCTGGTGTCATCAAGCCCACCTTTGACACTGGTGCCGATATTGAAGTGCAAGACATCCAAACCACCCATGTTTCCTTGGGCGGTGTGGGCCATAGCATTGGCCGCGACCGGATCGGTGAGATCGGCCTCACACGTATACGCAACACCACCTTCGCCTGTGATCAACGCGGCCGTTTCGGCAGCAGCGGCCTCGCTTCGGTCAACGCAAAGGACCTGAGCGCCCTCGCGGGCGTAGAGCACCGCAGCAGCTTTGCCGTTGCCCCAACCCGCGCCGACAGAGCCTGCGCCGATCACGGCGACCCGTTTGCCCACCATCCGTCCGGTCATTGGAACACCTTGTTCGGCAGCCACATCGCGATGTCGGGGTAGGCGATGGTCAGCCCCAGCAGCACCAATTGCAGCAGCACAAAGGGAATGATCCCGCGATAGATGTCGCTGATCGTCAGGTGCTGAGACGCCGCCCCACGCAGGTAAAACAGCGCAAAGCCAAACGGCGGGGTCAGGAACGAGGTCTGCAGGTTCAGAGAGACCAGAATGGCAAACCAGTAGATCATCTGGCTTTGCTCGACATGCCCGCCAAGGTCCATCAACTGCACGACGGGTGCAAAGATCGGCAGCATAATCAGTGTGATCTCGATCCAGTCAAAGAAGAACCCCATGACAAAGATCATGCCCATCATTGCGAACAGCAGACCCCAGTCTCCAAAGGGCAGCGCACGGGCGGTGTCGACGATGAAATGCTCGCCGCCCACTTTGCGGAAGATGTAAGAGAACGCTGTCGCGCCGACAAAAATGAAAAAGAGCATCCCCAGCTGCTTGACCGACCCGTCCATGCTGTCGCGCAGAACGGACATATTCAGCCGGCCTCGGAGCAGACCAAGCAGGAGGGCGGCGAACACCCCAACGCCAGAGGCTTCGGTCGGGGTTGCGACCCCGCCAAGGATCGAGCCAAGAACCGCAATGATCATGATCAAGGGGGCGAAAACGGATTTGAGTGTCTCGAGCCACAGCCCTGGGCGCTCATGTGGCGCAGGTGGGGGCGCTTTGGGTGCCATATGCGGCTGAAGCCAACTACGTACAACAATATAAACCACGTACACCGCTGACAGCAGCAGGCCCGGCATCAAAGCAGCGACAAAGAGCCTGCCCAAAGAAATACTGAGCAGATCACCCATGAACACCAGCATCACCGAGGGCGGGATCAGAATGCCGAGCGTTCCGGCAGAGGCAACCGTGCCCGCCGCCAGCCCTTTGTCATAGCCGCGCTCCACCATGGTCGGGATCGCCAGCATGGCCAGCATCACAACCGACGCGCCAATAATCCCAGTTGCAGCCGCAAGGATAGTGCCCATCAGCACGACCGCCAGCGCCAGACCGCCCGGAATGACCCGCATGATCCGCTGGAGCGTGACCAGCAGATCCTCGGCGATGCGCGTTTTCTCCATGATAATGCCCATAAAGATGAACATTGGCGCAGCCACCAGCACCGCGTTTTCAATGGTGCCAGAGAAGATGCGGTTCGGCAGCAGCGTCGCCTGCGCCAGTCGCATGTCGCCCGTCAGCAGCGCCAGCAGCCCAAAGACCAGCGAAATCCCCATGAGCATGATCGCCACGGGCGCACCGGAAAACAACGCAATCACCAGCGATAGGAACATCAGCCCCGGCAGGGACGAAGACAACAGCTCGATCATACTAGCTCCTGCACCAGATCAGGGCGGCGCAAGGCCACAATGGCGCGCAGCAACACCGACAGTCCGCCACTGATGGTCAGCAGCGCGCCGATAGGGATGGCGGATTTGATGATCCATCGGTTAGGCAGGCCAACGCCGCCTGGACTGCCTTCGCCACGGGTAAAGCTGCGCATGGTGAAGTCGTAGCCGTACCAAACGAGCAGAACCATAAACGGGATCAGGAACAAGGCGATCGCAAGAATATCGATCCACAGGCGCGTTTTGCGGGTCATGCGCTGGGAAAACAGGTCAATCCGCACATGGGCGTTTTCGACATAGGCAAAGCCGAAACACAGCACCGCGATGGCGCCGTGGATGTGCCATTCCAGTTCTTGCAGTTTGAAAGAGCCGGTCGAGAAAAAGCGCCGTCCGATCACGTCATACAGAATGACGGCCATCAGCACCAAGAGCAGCCAGCCACACACCCGCGCGACGGCGCGGCACGGCGCGGCCAGACCGTCCGAAACAGCAAGCAATCGTTCCATTCCTGAAAACCTTTTGGGAAAATCAGGGCGGCAGCTAACTGCCACCCCTTGTACGCCTTACTTGATGTACGCGAGGTCGGCCCACTTCGCGAACCCATCACGGAAGTCAGACAGGCTCTGCCACGCACGGGCGAAATCGGGGTCAGCAGCGACCTGTTCTTCGACGACTTCATCCCATGCAGTCTGGAATGCACCCATCATCTCGTCATTCCAGCGATGCACCGTAACGCCCGCGGCTTCTAGGTTGGCCAACGGCTCCATCTGCTTGGCCTCACCTTGCGCCGAGGTGAAGCCCACATTCGCGGCACAAGCTGTTTCAATCGCAAAACGCTCCTGATCCTCAAGCCCGTCCCAGACATCCTGGTTCGCGATAAAGGTGATCAGCGAGGTCTGCTGGTGCCAACCTGGGAAATAGTAGTGGCTGGCGTATTCATTCATGCCCACGGCTTCGTCAATCAGCGGGAACGACACCTCGGCGGCGTCAATCGTGCCAAGCCGCAAGCCAGTCAGGGTATCCGCAACAGGCATGGATTGCGCCTCTGCCCCTAGCTTCTGCATGACCTGTGCACCAAGCCCGAACACGCGCATCTTCAGCCCTTTCAGGTCGTCGGGCGTATTGATCTCTTTGGCGAACCAACCGGACGCTTCGGGCACCAGAATGGCGCACAGCTCGGTGTGGATGTTATAGGGCTCGGTGATCTCGGCCCAGATTTCCTTGCCGCCGCCTTCGTACCACCACGCGGTGTACGCGCGGATATCAGGGCCAAAGGGCACAGAGGTAAAGATCGCCGCCGAAGGAATAATCCCTTGGGCAAAGCCGGGGCTGTACCACCCCGCGTCCACCGCGCCGGTCGAGATTGCGTCCCACATTTCATTGCCGCCAACAATGGCACCCGGTTCGTTGAACTCGATGCTCAGCTCGCCGCCTGTCAGCATCTCGACCTGTTTTGACAGGTTCACGCCGCTGTCCCCTAGCAGGGGCAACGACGACGGATAGACGCTCTGCATGACCAGCGTCTCTGCGCTGGCGGCGCTCGCCATCAGGGCCGCGACAACCGCGACCTTACCAAAAGTCTTCATGTTTTTCCTCCCTCACGATCCCATTTCAGCGGACCTCCCAATCCACTGCCCAGGCTGCACTATCCACATTATGGATGTTAGCGCTCATCTAAGATAAGGATGAATTCCGCCTTGTGTAAATGATAAATCGAAAATTCTTGCCTTGCGGCCAAGTATCGCTCAGCATGGCATAGGGAGACGATACTATATGTCCACAATATGGATACTAGAATGAAGACGGAACGGGTCGAATCGGGCGGCGCGCAGAGTGTGGATCGCGCGCTGTCGCTGCTGTCGCTCATTGCTCGCAATGGTGGCAACGAGGTTCCAATGACCACCCTGACCTCCAAATCGGGCCTAAGCCGTCCGACGGTGCGGCGGATGCTGCTGGCGTTGATGCGGTCGGGCTTGGTCGAACAGAACCCTGCCAGCCGGAACTACGCCTTGGGGCCAGAGAGCTACGTGGTCGGATTGATGGCGCAGCGCCGGTTTGATCTGCTGGAGCTGGCGATGGACAGCCTGCGGGATCTGGCGGCCGAAAGCGGCGATAGCAGCTTCTTGTCCATGAGGCGAGGGCTCTATTCCGTGTGCCTTCACCGCGAAGAGGGCAGCTATCCGATCCGCACCCAAGCCTTGCAAGTCGGCTACCGTCATCCGCTGGCCGTTGGCGCGGGCGCGATGGCTATGTTGGCCGCGCTGTCCGACGACGAACAAGCACAAGTGCGCGCGGAAATCGGGCCGATCTTGGCCAAGGATTACGAACGCTACACGCCCGAGGTGCTAGATCAGGGCATTGCCCACGCCCGCCAGAACGGATGGGCGCTGAATCCGGGTCTGTATCTCGCCAACTCGTGGGCCGTCGGCGTCGCGATCAAGGCGCCGACGGGGGACGTACTCGGTGCGCTGACCATCGCCGCCATCGACTCCCGCATGGGCGAAGACAGACAACAGACTTTGGCCGCGCTACTAAAACGCGAGGCCGACAAGATCGAAGCCAAACTGCGCCGCAGGCTTGGCTACACCTGACACCGGTTCGAGGGGAGGAAGAACCATGGATCATCCGCAAATCGTGGGATGGGCCCACAGCAAATTCGGTAAAGCGCCAGAGGAGAACCTGATCGACCTGATCGCGAGCGTCGTGCCCGATGCCCTGACCCACGCAGGGGTCGAGGCGGCGGACGTCGATGGCATCTATGTCGGCGCCTACAACAACGGCTTCTCGCCTCAGGCGTTCGAGGGGTCCTTGGTCGGGATGGCCGTTCCCGAGCTGGCCCACGTGCCCGCGATGCACCTGGAAAACGCCTGCGCCACGGGGTCGGCTGCGCTCTATGCGGCGATGGATTTCGTGGCCGCCGGACGGGGCAAGATCGCGCTGGTCGTCGGGGCGGAAAAGATGACCACCACGCCCACATCACAGGCCGGTGACATCATGCTGACCGCATCCTACCGCGCCGAAGAGGGCGAGTCCGAGAACGGCTTTGCCGGTGTTTTTGGCCAGATCGCCAGCAGCTATTTTCAGGCCAACGGGGACCACAGTCTGGAACTGGCGATGATCTCATCCAAGAACCACGCCCACGGGATGCTGAACCCTTATGCCCACATGCACAAAGAGTTCAGCGTCGACTTTTGTAACACCGTCAGCGACAAGAACCCGCTGGTCGCGGGGCCCCTGCGGCGCACGGATTGCTCGCTGATTTCGGACGGGGCGGCGGCGCTGGTCATCGCCCATCCCGATGTAGCCGCAGATCTGGAGCGGGCGATCGCCTTTCGCGCGCGCAATCAGGTGAATGACGTGCTGGCTCTGTCCCGTCGCGACCCCACGGAATTCGCAGGTGCACGGGGCGCATGGCAGAAGTCACTGGCCGAGGCGGGTGTGACCTTGGACGACCTAAGCCTCGTGGAAACCCACGACTGCTTCACCATTGCCGAACTGTTGGAATACGAGGCCATGGGTCTGGCCCCGCGAGGCCAAGGCGGTCGTGTCATCCGCGAGGGTATCACACGCCGCGACGGCAAGCTGCCGGTGAACCCCTCGGGCGGGCTGAAATCGCGGGGGCATCCGCTGGGGGCGACGGGCGTGTCCCAGCACGTGATGGCCGCCATGCAATTGGCGGGTGACGCGGGCACCATGCAAATTGACGGCGCGACCATGGCGGGCGTCTTCAACATGGGCGGCGCGGCGGTGGCGAACTACGTCTCGATCATGGAGCGCGTGAAATGAGCGCAACTTCGAACCGCGACCCCAAGCTGCCGTGGAGCACTCGCACCACAAACCTCGCGCATTTCCTGACCCGCAATGCCGCGCGTCTGGGGGATCGGCCCGCAATCATCTGGGATGACCTAACGATTACTTGGGGACAACTCGATGCCCGTGTCAGCGCGCTGTCCGCCGCAATGCAGGATCGGTTTGGCGTGCAACACGGCGACCGCATTCTGGTGCAATCCCCGAACAACAACCAGATCACTGAAATCATGCTGGCCTGCTGGCGGGTGGGCGCGGTCTGGGTGCCATCGAACTTTCGCCAACGCGCGGACGAGGTCGCCTATCTGGGCAAGAAGGCCGATGTGTCCCTCATGTTCTGCGAACAGGACTTTGCAGGCCACGCCACCGCCTGCACCGAGGCCGCCCCCAAGCTAGAGCATGTGGTCTGTATCGGCCGCGGCTTTGGCACCGAGTACGAAGCGCTGATCGCTGACTACATGGGGCAGGACGTGATGAACGCGGACGTGGATCGGGATGACCCGTGCTGGCTGTTCTTTACCTCTGGCTCCACGGGGCGCCCCAAGGCAGTGGTTCTAACCCACGGCCAACTGGGGTTCGTGACCTTGAACCACCTGAACGACCTGATGCCCTCAACCACGCCTGACGACGTGAGCCTTGTGGTCGCGCCCCTGTCCCACGGGGCAGGGATGCACCAACTGGTCCAGATCGCAGCCGGCGCGGCGAGTGTTTTGGTCCCTGCTGGCAAGTTCGACCCTGAGGCCGCGTGGGAACTGGTCCAGCGCTACAAGGTGACCAACATGTTCACCGTGCCGACCATCGTCAAAATGCTGACCGAGCATCCCGCCGTGGACGCCTATGACCACAGTTCCTTGCGCTACGTGATCTATGCGGGCGCGCCGATGTACCGAGAGGATCAGAAGCATGCTCTGCGCAAGCTGGGGCATGTGCTGGTGCAATACTTCGGCCTTGGCGAAGTAACAGGCGCGATCACCGTGCTGCCCCGCCATGACCACCACATTGAGGACGGCCCCGAGGCCCGCGTTGGCACCTGCGGCATCGAGCGCACAGGCCTGCATGTCTCGATCCAAGGGGATGACGGTCAGATCCTAGGCCCCCATGAAACCGGTGAAATCTGCGTCGCCGGTCCCGCCGTCTGCGCGGGGTACTACATGGACGACGGCGCGAACGAGAAAGCCTTTCGCGATGGGTGGTTCCGCACGGGCGATCTGGGGCACTTGGACGAACAGCGGTATCTCTACATCACAGGTCGGGCCTCGGACATGTACATCTCGGGCGGGTCGAACGTGTACCCGCGCGAGATCGAAGAGCTCCTGCTGACCCACCCCGCAGTGTCCGAAGTCGCGATCCTTGGCTGTCCGCACCGCACATGGGGCGAGGTAGGGCTGGCGATTTGCGTCTTGGAGGCCGGTCATGACGTCGACGAAGCAGAACTGAATGCCCTGCTCGCGGCCAAGCTGGCCAAATACAAGCTGCCGAGCCAGTACATCTACCTGCCCGAGATGCCGAAAACCGGCTACGGCAAGGTCACCAAGAAACTCGTCCGAGAGGAACTGGAGGCCCAAGGCCTCTGGCCCGGTGAGTTGTCATGACCAGCTGCGACGCGATCCGCCACCCTGGCCCCCCATCCCCCGAGCTCTATTCCGTCGCGCGGGGAACCGCGCGGCAGGTCACAGTCACCCTGCCCGCGGGCGCAGTGCTCATGCAGGCCGTATCCGACGCGATGGACGCGGCAGGCTGTGACAGCGGCGTGATGGTGGTAGACGGGCTAAAAATGGGTCCGTTCGATTTCGTCATGCCGGGGCCATCCAACGATGGGGTCCACGCGGCATGGTATAGTGCCACGCACAGCCGCACGTCGGGTCACATCCAAGCGGGAACCGCTATTGTCGGCCGAAAAGACGGCGCATGGTGGCTGCATTGTCACGCGATCTGGACGTCTGAGACCAGGACCGAGATTGGACACCTGTTGCCTGACGCGGTGACACTCTCTGACGATTGCGAGGTCACGCTAATCGCGTTCAAGGGCGGGGTCTTTGAGGTCTCGATGAACGCGGAAACCCTATTTCCGATTTTCCATCCGACCGGCGGCGAGACCAAAGGAAATGCGTTTATCGCCAAAGTCAGCCCCCACGCTGACATCCACGGGACGATCAGCGCAATTACCCAAGAGGCCGGTTTCGCACGCGCGACCATCTACGGGATCGGTAGCCTGATCGGGGCTGTGTTTGAGGATAGCCCGCCCATGGCCTCTCCGATCTCAGAGGTGCTGATTGACCCGCAAGCGCGCTGGAACCGGACCCTGTCTCTGCCCATGCGCTGCGTTGACCCTGCGGGAAACCAGTTCGGCGGCATGATCACACCCGGCCAGTCACCAGTTTGCGTGACGTTTGAGCTTCTGGTGATGGCAGACCCTGAGTGATGATAGGGCGGCGCGGTTTGGTCACCGCGCCAACCACCCACCATCCACGTTCAAAATAGCGCCGTGCACATAGTCCGAGGCTGGTGCCGCGAGATAAATTGCCGAGTCGGCAATATCTTGGGCATGCCCCCAGCGTCCTGCCGGAATCCTATCCAGAATGGCCTGGTTGCGGTCAGGATCGGCGCGGAGCGCTGCAGTGTTGTTTGTCTCAATATATCCCGGCGCAATCGCGTTCACGTTAATGCCCTTGGCAGCCCATTCGTTCGCCAGCAGCTTGGTCAATCCCGCGACGCTATGCTTTGACGCGGTATAGGAAGGGACGCGAATGCCTCCCTGAAAAGACAAAAGCGAGGCAATGTTTACAATCTTACCCGTCGCCTGACGGGCGATGACCGCGCGGCCAAAAGCCTGACAGGTGAAAAACAGAGCCTTGGCGTTCACGTCCATCACGTCGTCCCAATCCGCTTCGGTAAAATCGACGGCGTCGGCGCGGCGAATGATCCCGGCGTTATTGACCAAAACGTCGATAGGACGACTCGCGAAGACGTCCTTGGCAGCCATCGGATCGGTGAAATCCAGCAGCATCTCCTCGCCGCTGCCCATCGAGTCGACAGTATCGGCGCAGCTGCGGCGCCCCGCTGCGATCACATGCGCGCCCGCGCCTGATAGCGCCACCGCGATCGCGGCGCCGATCCCCGTATTTGCGCCCGTCACGAGCGCGGTTTTACCTGCTAGGGAAAAACGGTTCATCGCATACCTCTGTTCTGAAATAACCCTCAACCTCTGGCGCCACCGTGTCATCCACGCCCGTGAAAAGAAAGAGTGACAGACAAAAGCGCGCATCTGTAGAGATCACGAAAACGCCCCTCCCCGAGTGACACGAGGAGGGGCGCAGCGGTCCTAGTCAGTGGGAAACGAGCCGGACGATCGGGCCCGCGTCGAAACGATTACTCGCCGCCCAAGCCGATGCGGTTCAAAAACGCCTTGTGGCTGTCGACCAGCTTCTGGGTCTCTGGGGTTTTCTTTGCCCACTCATCCCACCGCCCGATGGCCGCCTCGCGGAAGGTCGCGCGATCTTCGGCAGACCAATCGTAGATCGTCACGCCTTGGTCAGGCAGGGTTGCCAGCGCCTCGCCGTTTTCGACTAGTGTCAAGGTCATCAATTTCAGAGCCATGGAGTCCATCGCGGTTCTGATGATCTCTTGCTGCTGTTCGGTCAGCCCCTCCCACACAGAGGTCGAGCATGCCAGATGGTCTGCGGACATCGAGTGGAAGCCCGGATAGGTGGTGTGCTTGGCGATGTCATAGATGCCGAGGCCCACGTTATTCGCCAGCGTCGAGGCATCCGCCCCGTCAATGATCCCTGTCTCCAACGCGGTAAAGATCTCAGTGAAGTCCATAACAATCGGTGTCGAGCCGAGCTCTGCGAAAATCTCGGACTCCATCCCGGGGGGCGAGCGGAATTTGAAGCCCTGCAAGTCTTCGATCCCGTTCAGAGGGCGTGTCGAGTTCAGCGACTCCTGCCCGCCAAGGTATCCGCCCACATAATACATGCCCTGAGGCTCGTAGAGTTCGTTGATCGCTTCGATCCCACCGCCGTTTTTCAGCCATGCGTGGTAATGCAGTGGCGTGTCATAGCCGCCCATCGTGTCCGCCACGAACTGAAACGCAGGGTTGAGACCGGTCTGATAACTGCCGTTGGTCATGTCGCAGTCCAGAATGCCGTTCGCCGCCGCCGAGAAAGCCTCGGCCGATGCCACAACAGCCGAACTGTAGAACATCTCGATATCGAGCGATCCGCCGGACATGGTTTCCACATCCTCGACAAAGCCCTGCACCATGCGGCCGGACGCGGACTCCGGCGCTTGATGCGTTTGAATGCGCAAGGTGACTGTGTCGGCCGACGCAGTTCCTGCGGCAAGCACCGTACTACACAGGATCAACTTTAGCGTTTTGGTCATAGGTCTTCCTCCCTTTGCGGCCTCCCCTCTCCATGAGAGGCCAGTTTTTGCGATTTCCGCAGCTCTCCTCAGCCACGGGCTCGCGAAATCGAATGGTGTGCGACGCAAGGCTGATCCCTCCAACCCTGCCGATCCCGAAGCATCGACAGGGCGGGAGAGAACTCCTATTCGGCGGCCAGAAGCTGTTTGCTGAACGCCTGCTCCATGGTGCGGCGGACGGTGACGGCCTGACTGTCTGAGGCCTCAACATCGTCCCAGCTGACCATCTGGCCTTCGGGCACCTCACGGGTCAGCTTCATTCCATGGGCCAAGCCGATGGGCAGCGCCTTGGCTGCCAGCGAGTCTTCGGCCCGCGCGATCCGTCCCCAGACGGTGTACCCACCTTCGCCGTCCAGCATGTCACCGGGTTTCAGGCCCTTTTTCGCGACGGCGACCACATCGGACACCAGTCCGTTGGTCCGCCCCGTGGGTTCCCCGCGCAAGGCTGCGCTGGCCACGCTGATCCCCAATTCCAGACCGATCAGGTGCGATGGGCGATAGAGCGTGGCATAACGACCAGACTTATCGGTGGTCACGCCGTATTCCTTGAAGCAGCGGCGCAAATAGTCGGCCCCTTTGCCCTCTTCGTCGCTGGCCTCTAGCGTCACATAAACACCCCAACGCAGATCGCCGATCACCTGACGCCCGTCACGCTCAAGGCTCGAGACCACCTCGACCATGCCCGCCTGTTCCAACATCCCGCCATGGGCGCGCGGCTTCAGCACTTCGGGCAGATCATGGACACCTGCGGGGGGAAACAACAGACCATCGCGCGGCGCAAGCAACCCCGCCGCGTTCGAAATCGCCGCCATCTCCAGCGCGGATTTGGTCCCGTCGAGGAAAGAGTTGAACATTTGGGGGTTCATCCCGCCCGCCTCGGCCTCTTCCGGCGTCAAACCATAGTGGCCCCACACCGTGTCGGGGGTCGATTGCGCGAATTCAGGCAGGTATTTGGTGCCCTTGCCTGCCGCGACGACCTTGAAACCACAGGCGCGCGCCCAATCAATCTGTTCGCAGACAAGCGCGGGCTGGTCGCCATAGGCCATTGAGTACACCAGTCCAGCCTTGTCAAATTCCTGCACCAAATAGGCACCGGCCAGCACGTCGGCTTCGACGTTGACCATAATCATGTGACAGCCATTTTCAGCCGCCAGCAGCGCATGGCGGATGCCTGCGGCGGGATTGCCTGTCGCGTCGATGATCACCTCCATACCCGGGGTCGCGATCAGTTCAGCGCTGTCTTCGGTCAGGCAAGTTTTGCCGCTGTTCATCGCATCTGAAAGCGTCGATGCGACCGCCGCGTCCGTGTCCCAACCGGTGTTGATCATGGCCTTTTTCGCGCGCTCGGCAGACAGGTCCGCAATCCCAACCAGATGCATGCCGGGGATATGGCGCACCTGGCTCAGGAACATCGACCCGAACTTGCCAGAGCCAATCAAACCGACGCGGATCGGATTGCCTTCCGCCTGACGGGCAGCCAACTTGGTGTATAGGTTCATTCTGCACTCCTCGGGAGGACAGGCGGTTCGCGGCACCAATCGGCCCCAGAGGCAGGCACACCCAGAGAGTGCGCAAACGCACCCCACGGCGGGTAACCTATTCAAATTCCTCTGGTAACCGGCGCAGCGTCGCGCAGGTGCCGCAGTCTGATCAAGGCCCTCCTCCAACCTTGGCCAGTCCGCTTTCCTCAACTCTAGGCAGACGTAAAACCTAAGAACAAACGACTTTTCAGGGCTGACTCATTAGATTATCTAATCTCAATGAGTATTCCCTTCCGCGCCATCACCGCCTTTCACGCAGCCGCCCGCACAGGCAGCATGCAGCAGGCCTCTGAAATCCTTGGGGTTACGCCGTCTGCGGTCAGCCAACAGATCCAGATTATCGAGACCCATATCGGTGTCCGGCTCTTCAGTCGCAAAGGACGCAAGTCCGTACTTACAGAAGCGGGTGAGCGGTACTACGAGATGATCCGCGACGAGGTGGACCGCATCACCGCCGCGACCGAGCGGATGCGGGGCCTGAACTCGTACACCGCGCTCAACGTCCGCATCGCGCCGACCTTTGCCACGAAATGGGTGATGCCGCGTTTGGATGAATTTCTAGAGCTGCATCCGGACATCGAATTGCGTCTAGACGCGACGAATGAGCCGCCCGATTTTGCCCGCGAAAATATTGATCTGGAGATACGCCACGGCGCAGGCCCGTGGCGCGGGCTGCACGTGGAATGTCTGGCGGTCGAGCCGATGGAAGTCCTGTGTTCGCCCGACTACGCGGCCGCAGGGTCGCTCAGGCCTGCCGATCTGGAGGGGCACCGCCTGATCCACTCAGTCAAGAATGTGGTGCAATGGTCCGACTGGTTCCAACATCAAGGGCACCCCATGCCGAGCCAACCTCGCCGCGTGCTGTTCGACCGCGCGCATATGTCGATTGATCTGGCTGCGAATGGACATGGGCTGGCGCTGGAGTCCTGCCTGACTGCCTCGGCCGAGATTGCCAGCGGCCACTTGGTGCGGGCTATCAGCGGTGCTAGCCTGATGACACAAAAATCCCTGTGGCTTGTGTGCCCGCAGTCCCATCTAAACCGCCGCAAGGTTCGGCGCTTTTGTGACTGGCTCAGATCTACTCTGACGGAGTTCGCCCCGATTAGCTCCTCTTGAATGAATTGATGCCTGCGGCAGACGAAACGCTTCTCTTCTGCACCCCAACGGAACATTTTCGTAAGCCCGCTATTTCGAGCGCCCTTCGACATTAAATGTAACCTTAAGTTGCAATTAGGTCCAAGACCCCTAGGCTGCGCCCATCGGATCACACCTTGGTTCGATGTCCGACCTATGTGAGCAATAGAAAGACCTTTCCCCTAAATGAAGATTGTAGCCGAAACCCCGACGTCTGACTTGTCGGGCGACTCACTATCCCCATTAACATCTGAAATTCTGTCATTTTTCGATGACCCATCCTATCTTGTGGGGCTGATATCCGAAGATGCACCAACGCTCGCCTACGTGCAGACCGATGCATCTTGGGACTTTGACTACGATACATTTGTTGCCGATTTGGATGCCGGAGACACGTACCAAGTACAACTCACTGTTGCAGACCCAACTCACTTCGAAAGTAACGTCCAATTCAACGTCCGCGGGCCCGAGGGCGAATACCTCGGGCTGATCTTTAACAGTTTCGGTGACATTTTCGACGAGAACAACGCCTTGCGCACTGCGTCCTTTACGGCACTCACAAGCGCGCCGCATTTCCTGTTCTCCGGCATCCGGGCAACGGGATCACCCGGCGCACACCCCTATCGGCTCGATCTGATCAAAGTCACCGATGTTACGCCGTGGTCACTCGAACTGCGCCAAGACGGAGCAAACGGTACGGCCACGCTCTCGACCGGCGATCAAACTGTCGTTGCTGGCAACACTATTCGCGTCTCCGTGACCTTCGCTAGTCAGAATATGCGCCTTGAGGATGTTTCGCTTGTTGGGTCAGGCAGCATCTCGAGCTCTCAGTACTCAACAACTTCGGGGATCACGGTTTCGGCGACGATCTCTCCGGCCTTTGACAGCGTTTTAGATGACCTGCTCGTGTTCAACTTCACCGGAAACAGCGCAGCTGGTCAGGTCGAGGTCGCCGATCTGTCGGTCAGCGTGAACTTCATCGACGCTCCGATCGAGACACTCGGCTCTTTGACCACGCCCGGTGATCTGATCTTGCAAGGGGATAGCAAGGACAACGTCATCTCGGGCGATATCGGGGACGATTTGATCGAAGGCCTGCGCGGTAACAATCTCCTCTCGGGTTTGAGCGGCGACGACACCCTGATGGGTGGCCAAGGGAACGATACCCTGCGCGGTGGAACTGGAAACGATCTGCTAAAAGGGCAAGCAGGCCATGACCGGCTGGTCGGCGAGGCAGGCAACGACACTCTGGTAGGGAATGGCGGCAACGACACACTACAGGGGGGCCGTGGTCATGACGTTCTGAACGGCGGCGGCGGGAATGACAGCCTTGTCGGAGGCGGTGGAAACGACACGCTTTCGGGTGGCGGTCGATCTGATGTCCTCGAGGGGGGCGGCGGACGTGACGTCTCGAATGGCAACGGGGGCAAAGACGAGCTGTTCGGAGATGGCGGCCGCGACATCCTGAACGGTGGGGGCGGCAGCGACACCTTGCATGGCGGATCAGGCAATGACCGTCTGTCGGGTGGCAAGGGTCGGGATTGGCTCGAAGGGGGCGCTGGAAAAGACCGCTTTGAGTTTAGCAAAGGGGACGGCATCGACACGATCTTGGATTTCGAAGACAACATCGACACCATCGTTCTCGACACTGACCTTTGGGCAGGAGACTTCCGCAAGGCCCAACTGCTGTCAGAGTTCGCCGTCATCGGCGTCGACAGTGTCACGCTGGACTTCGGCAAAGACAAGCTCGTGATCCAAGGGCTGACGGACAGCCAAGCTCTGTTAGACGACGTCGCGTTCTTCTGAATGGCGCGACCGCTCTTTCTACAACAGGGCGGTCGCACTTTTCTAATTTCCTCGCTCGCCAAAAGGCCCGTCGCACGGTTGCGGCACATTCTGGCATCTCAAATGCGACACGCCAAATACCTTTTGATGCAGTGTCTCATCTGCGGCTAGGCCCCAACGGGTTAACCAGATCGCACAGAGCTTCCGTTCTCAAGTTTTGCCAATTATGACCAGCTTAACTCACAGCAGTCTTTCGATAGAAACAGGCCCCATATTTCATAGGGGGCGTCTCCCTATGGGGGCCTGAAGCCAATGACTTACCTTAGGCTACATCATGGCAATCGCATATTTGCCAAAATGAGAACCGCCCATGAGTCATCGCATCAAACTGTTCGTCATTAGCACGCTGATTGCACTCGGCCTTGTGACCGCTGCGCGGGCAGAGGTTGTCACCGTCCCCTTTAACGAAGGTTTCGTAGGGCTGCGCGGATCCAATAATCAGGACGCCGACACAGTCGTCACTTTTGCTGACCTTGGCTTCGATGCGACCTTCTTTACGCAGGTCAGTGCAACCGGAGAATTTATCGGATCTGGCGCCCAAGGCAACGATGTGGCAGGTACGTTGCGCCTGCGCCGCGGTAATATCATTTACGATATCGCGGGCCGGATTGGCTGGCAACTTAAGGAACAAGGCAACCTGAAGCTCTTTGGCTTCTTGCCGAATTCTAACGTGGCAACCATCGCGCTGACGACACCCACCGGCACGACCCTTCCCGCTGGCATCATGATGGAGGACGTCGCCGATCTGGATCCGAACAGCTCTGTCTATACGACGACAGGCGGCGAAACGACCTACTACATTACTGGAGCATCAAACCTCGGCGTATCCAAGTTCGGGACATCTTTGTCGGACATCAAACCCCTGACCAGTGCCCCGCGCGGCATTGACACTGGCGATGATGTGGGTGGCTCAGCCGATGGCTCGGGCATCCTCGACGCGCTGAACGCCTATCTGTCGACAGCGTCCAGCCAGCGACCGCTTGGTCCGATAACGGTGAACTCCCAGACCACTGCGGACACGACCCCTGTAGTCACTGGCGCGGTGACCCTGCAATCCGGCGAATACTTGGTCATTCTGATCAACGGTCAAGTTTACATGACCTCAAACGGCGTGACGGGCCCTAGCGATGACGGCAACGCGGGCACCTGGAGCATCGAAATTCCCGCTGGCAACGAACTGACCGCAGGCAGCACTTACGATGTCTCGGCCATGATCTACAATGCGGCAGGATGGTTGCTCGAAGACAGCACCACCAATGAACTGATCATCACAAATGGCGTCACGCCAGTGCCAACCCTGCAGGTTCTAAAAAGCGTGAACGACGCTGCGCTGAGCGACGGCGCCGACGTGGGCGACACGTTGGTCTACACTATTGTCGCGTCCAACACCGGCAACGTCCCGCTCTACGACCTGAGTTGGTCTGACACCCTGACCAATGGCGCCGGCACAAATGTATCTTTGTCCTTGGGCACGCCCGTTAAATCCGGCAGTGGCAGCAGCACGACGGATGGCGCATTGCTCGAAGTTGGTGATAACCTAACATTCACCGTGTCCTATGACTTGACCCAAGCCGACATCGACAGTGGTTCAATCTCCAACCTTGCCAGCATCGACGCCCTTAGCACCGACGGCGTAGCAAACACGTCCTTCACGGTTGAAAGTGCCTCGACAGGAAATGCGACGGCGGGAACCGGGAACGGCTCCGCGACGATCCGCAATCTGACCCGCGCCCCTGCGATCACTGTGAGCAAATCCGTCGCCCACACCGATAGCGACAGCGACGGCGCAGTGAGCCTTGGGGATACGCTCACCTACACCGTCACCGCCGAGAATACCGGCAACGTCACGCTGCAGGGCCTGACGCTCACCGACGACTTTCAGCGCGCGGACAGCACGGCGCTGAGCGCGACCCTGTCGGCCATCGCCTATAGCGCGGGCAGCAGCGACAGCGCGTTCCTGCCCGGCGGGACGGCGTCGGCGACCTTTGCCCACATCATCGATCAGGATGATGTGGACGCGGGCGGGCTGTCCAACGCGGCCTCGGGATCTGCGTGGATCGACCTGAATGGGGACAGCCAGCGGGCCTCGGACAGCTCCGAGGACGCGACAGACACCACCGACAGTCGCCTGACAACCGCCATCGGCACCACTGGCGCGATTGCGCTGACCAAGACCGCAACCCTCAACGATGGCGGTGACGGGGTCGATGCGGGCGACACCATCACCTACAGCTTCACCGTCGAGAATACCGGCGCCGTCAGCCTCTCGAATATCGAAATATCTGACCCCATGGTGACCGTCCAAGGCACCTTGGCCAGCCTCGCCGTTGGCGCGTCCGACAGCAGCACGTTTTCCGCGACCTACACGATCACCCAAGCCGATATCGACGCCGGCGACGACAGCAACACCGCCACCGTCACTGCTGACAGCCCCTCGGGCACCGACGACGTCACGGACACCTCTAGCGCGACCGGCACCGGAGACAGCG
>NZ_JAOARZ010000033.1:0-27071 GCF_025210255.1 Donghicola sp.
CAACGCCGGCAAGCAGACCATCACCGAACTGCCCGAAACCAGCTATTTCGACAGCTCCACCAGCTTTGGCATGATCCGCGGCGGCAAGATCGCAGCAGCGATTCTGGGGGCCATGGAAGTGGCTGAAAACGGTGATCTGGCAAACTGGATGATCCCCGGCAAGCTGGTGAAAGGCATGGGCGGCGCGATGGATCTGGTAGCTGGCGTAGGCCGCGTGGTCGTGGTCATGGACCACACCAACAAGCATGGCGAGTCGAAGCTGCTGAAATCCTGCAGCCTGCCTCTGACGGGCAAGGGCGTTGTGGATCGCGTGATCACCAACCTTGGCGTTCTGGACGTGGTTGAAGGTGGCCTGAAGATCGTGGAATGCGCAGACGGCGTGACAGAGGAAGAACTGCGTGCCGCCACTGAAGCGACGATTGTGGATTAACACAGGCGTTCCCGCACACGAAAAAAAGGCCCGCAATACTGCGGGCCTTTTTTGTTAAAGAGCGATCGAGTATTAGTCGTTCGCGTCGATGTCGGCAAAGATCGCTGCAGCGCGGTCATTTACGGCTGCCGAGCTGTAGACAGTGGTCGTATCAACGTCCTGCGCGACTTCCAGTGCGGGGTTCTGTTCCAACTCCAGCGAGGTGAAGATTGCCTCGGCGGTGGGGTTCAGCGAAGACTTCGACGATACGGTCGAGGTGCTGTCGCCACCGAAGTAGGTGTTGCGCTCGCTGACCGACTTATCCTGATTGAAGTGCATCTGTGCCAGCTGAGCAGTGGTGTATTCGCTCGCGGACACGTTCAGGTCTGCAGCCAGTTGGTTCTCAGCAAAAGCAGGAGCAGCAAGACCAAGTACGACAGCGGTGGTTGCAATAAAGGTTTTCATTTTCAACATCCTTTTCAATTCGTTTTGTTTGGCTTCCGGGCTTTTCGGCCTCGGCATGGGTTAGATATGAGCCCCATCCAGAGAAACTTCAATGCACGAAAACGAGATTTATTTGTCATTTTGGTGCAAAAGTGCACATAACTTGTGACGCTCACATCGCAGTGAAGTAGGGAACCCAGTCTGTGGCAAAGGATCGGCCAGACCACTTTGGAGGTTCCACGTCACACACGAAAAAGCCCGCCGGAAAACCGGCGGGCTTGGGCCCAACAGGGCGACTGACGAATGTCAGATTACTCTGCGTCGATGTCGGCAAAGATCGCTGCAGCGCGATCGTTAACAACGGCAGAGCTGTAAACAGTGGTCGAGTCTACGTCCTGTGCGACTTCCAAAGCAGGCTTACGCTCCAGCTCGTAACCAACAAAGATCGCCTCAGCGGTGGGGTTCAGAGCCGACTTCGACGAAACAGTCGCTGCAGTCTCACCACCGAAGTAGGTGTTCTGTTCGCTAACCGATTTGTCTTGGTTGAAGTGCAGCTGGACCAGCTGTGCGGTGGTGTACTCGTTTGCGGGTACGTTCAGATCAGCGGCCAGTTGACCCGCAGCAAAAGCAGGAGCGGCAAGACCAAGTACGACAGCGGTGGTTGCGATAATCTTTTTCATTTTCAACGTCCTTCTAACATCCGTTTGTTTTTCTTCCGGACCTTTTGGCCTCGGCATGGGCTTGATATGCGCCCACCAAGAGGGAACTTCAATGCACGAAAACGAGATTTGTCGGTGATCTTAGTGCATTTATGCACATACAAATGTGACGTTCACATGACAGTGAAACCTCTGGAGTTTGGTTGCGAAATGTCGGTTGGGATGCGCTGAACACGACAGCGGCAAACAGAAAAAGCCCGCCGGGATCCGACGGGCCTTTGCTCTCACACGGAGCATGTCACGACATGTTAATTAGTCGTTAGCATCAATCTCTGCGAAGATCGCAGCAGCGCGGTCATTCACGGCAGCCGAGCTGTAGACAGTGGTGGTGTTCACCTGTTGCGATACTTCCAGAGCGGGGTTCTGTTCCAGTTCCAGCGAAGTAAAGATCGCTTCGGCGGTCGGGTTCAGCGAGGATTTCGACGACACGGTCGAGGTGCTGTCGCCACCAAAGTAAGTGTTTTTGTCGCTGATCGACTTGTCTTGGTTAAAATGCATCTGGGTCAGCTGCGCAGTTGTGTACTGGTCAGCGGGAACACCAAGGTCAGCTGCGAGTTGGTCACTTGCAAAGGCAGGAGCAGCAAGACCAAGAACAACGGCGGTAGCGGTTACAAAGCGTTTCATTTCAAAGTTCCTTTCGGTTTCTATCTTCATGCTCGACGCGATGTTGCGTCGCTTATGACACCAAAATTGGATCTTTCTCGCTCACGTTCAATGCACATAAAGGTGAGTTATTCGTGAGTTCTGCGCGATGACGCACCATCTATCGCTCTGTTCTTTGGAAAACACAACCGTCGCTGACATAGATCGGCGGAGTTTTGCACAAGCCCTTTGCGATCGAGAATGCGGCAAGCACCTTGGGGACGTAGTCTCGGGTCTCTGGATAGGCCGGAATGCCTTGGGCTCGCAGCACCGCATTTTCACCCGCATTGTAGCCAGCCAATGCCAGCAGCGGATCACCTGAGAATGTCTTGAGGAGGAAGTCGAGATATTTGATCCCCCCTCTGATGTTCTGAACTGGGTCTAGACTATCGGTGACACCAAACCGCTCTGCTGTGGCAGGAATCAACTGCATTAAGCCTTGGGCGCCTGCCCCACTTACCGCATCGGCTTTGCCATGAGACTCGACCCAAATTACAGCGAGGGCCAAAGCAGGCGACACCTCGGTCCCGATCGTTTCGACCATTAGAGTTGCAGCATGCTCCGCCGCCAGTGCCTGCATGGCGGCAAGCCGCGGCGTTGGCACGATCTGCCCATCAGGACCACGCAAAGCAACCAAAGCATCCTCAATACGGCCCGCACTTGCATCCGCGATCGCGGGCGAAACCACCGACCAATACCACTCATACAAGGAGGACACCGGCGCCTCTGGCGATTCTTCTGACGTGGCGCGCGGCTCCTTGGGTGTGATCTGCGCCTGAATAGGAATCTGGACGTCGACCTTGGGCCGCTCTCCTGGTTTGGGCGGTTTAACTGACTTGAAGGTAAACTCAGGAAAGGGCTTGGGACGCGTAATTTCTATGTACGAGTCGCCTGAGTCCTGAGCCAAGGATATATCCGCATTAAAAATTACAAAAGCTACCAGCAGAACCGCCACGACACGCCGCAAATCCACCGAAAATTCAGATTTCCCTTTGAACATCGCTCACGAACTCCGGCTTTTCTGCGTCTACTATCATAGGTTTGTGTCAAATCCGCCAGATTCCCCACTGAACCCAAGCGCGATGAGGACAAAACAGAAAAAAACACACGAAAGAATCCATTTGAAATAATTACTTACACAAAAAGGGGCCATTCGGATGTAAAACACGAAAATAGAACTAAACGGGCCGCATTCTCGCCCGATTCAGGGGGCTATATGTATTCATCCGCAGCGACGAACTGACCAACACTGAGGCCGGTCAGCAAGAAGAGGCGGTAGTAAAAAATTCAACACGAGTATCCTCTGGAGGGAACACCATGAAACTGAACAAATTCTTCGCCGCTTTCCTGAACGACGAGTCGGGCGCTGTCACCGTAGACTGGGTTGTTCTGGCAGCCGCAACCGTTGGCCTTGGCGCCCTGATCGGCACCACCATCATCGGCAACGCCGAAACTCTGGCAACCGGCACCGGTACCTTCATCGGCACCATCGCGGCACCCAGCTAATCTAGTAGCCTAGCTTAGCTAGCGCGAGGCGCTCTCGCCAGTCGAGAGCGCCTTTTTTCGTCCGGAGGCATTCTCCGCTATCGAGAAACCCCTGAAACCCAGGAAGACCGCGACGTGCAACAGCACACTGCATTCAACTACGTCAAAATCTTCGCGGATCGCGAGGAAGGGGCAAGTTCGGTCGAGTGGGTTGTACTCATCACGATGCTGGCAGGATTTGCTTATGGCACCGGCATGCTGATGAGCGACAGTACAACGGTGCTCACAGAGGGGATCGCGGCCTACATCGGGTCGATCGCCTCCCCAAGTTAAGCGAGACACGCTCGCCCAAAGAAGCAGAGCAACATCTGCCTTGACTGTCCCGACATCCCTCGGGGCGGCTCATTGGTCATTCAAAGAAAGGGAACGCTATGCGTTTGGTCTTCGGACTCGTCCTCGTCGTTGGCGTCGCGCTGGCCGGTTTTGCTGTGTTCATGGCAAAGGACCGTATTCAAGCGTACCGCAACGAAATCGCAGCTCGGGATGCAGCACTTCAGCAGATCGTACCGACAACCCCCGTTTATGTCCTGACCCAAGAGGTCGACTACGGCGATAAAATCACCAAAGAACACGTGCGTTTGGTCAACTGGCCCCAGAGCGCCCTGCCCGAAGCCGCGTTCACAGAAGAAACCGCTCTTTTCCCCGAAGGCGACAGCGCTCTGCGCGTGGCCATACGCAAGATGGAAAAGGACGAGGTCATCATGACCAGCAAAGTGACCGAACCGGGCGAAGATGTGGGGCTAACCTCACTGCTGGAACCGGGGATGCGTGCCTTTACCATCAAAGTCGACGTAACCAGCGGCGTCTCGGGCTTCTTGCGCCCAGGAGACCGGGTGGACGTTTATTGGACCGGTGCAGTCAGATCGGGCGACGCGCTTGGCATTGCAAGCGGCGACTTTACCAAAATGATCGAACCCGGCGTACAGATCATCGCCATCGACCAAGCCACAAGCTTTAGCTCCTCGGACGCGACAATCGCGCGCACTGTGACCGTAGCGGCCACCCCGCGGCAAGTTGCGACCCTCGCCCAAGCTCAATCGAGTGGCGGCCTAAGCCTATCGCTGCTAGGTGCGCGGGACGAGACTGTCGCACAGTCGATCGAAGTGGACCAGAACCGTCTTTTGGGCATCGAGCAGCGAGAAGTGGCTGAAGTTGCTAAGGAAAAAGAGGTTTGCACCATTCGCCAGCGCCGCGGCGCAGAGGTGGTCGTAACGGAAATTCCCTGCACAAACTAAGCTGTGCCGACAGAATTACTTACAAAACACGGGGGCCTTTTGATGGCCCCTGTTGCGCGTCCTACACACAGGTTTTGCGTGTAACCAATCTAATTATTGAAAAAATCCGCTTTCTGTCGCATTCTGAGAGGCAAAAGAAAAACAACACTCACACTATCGAGCGTGATCAGAGAGGCAGATCACATGTACAGCAGTAAGTTTTTAACCGCGATGACCGTCGCGATGTCGATCATTGCCGCAACGCCAGCCCTTGTGCCCACACATGCACAGGCTGATACGCTGCGTGTGCTGCGCAATGGCCCGAGCTCAACACTCGAAGTTCCCATGAACCGCGCGGTCGTGGTTGAAAGCGACGTCCCTTTTGCTGAGCTGAGCATCGCAAACCCCAACATCGCGGACATCTCCTCTTTGTCCGATCGAACGATCTATGTGCTTGGCAAGACGCCTGGGCTAACCTCGCTCACACTCTTTGATGCCAGCGGGACACTGATCAGCAACGTTGACGTCCGCGTCGCCGCCGACATTTCGGAATTCAAAGAGCGCCTCGGTCAAATCCTGCCCGGCGAAAATATTGAAGTTCGTACCGCGAACGACGGCATCGTCCTATCCGGCGTGGTCAGCAGCGCGGCACGCCTCGACCGTGCTCTAGATCTGGCAGAACGCTATGCGCCCGAGCGCGTGTCCAACCTGATGTCCGTCGGCGGCGTCCAGCAGGTCATGCTCAAGGTTCGTTTTGCCGAAATGCAGCGCACCGTCTCAAAATCGCTGTCCTCGTCTGTCAGCCTCAGCGGCGGCGACAACGTTTCAGTCTTTGGCGGCACTGGCAGCTACAACAACAGCGGCGCGGTCTCGAACGCAATCGCAGGCCTCACACCGTCAACCAACGACAACAACGGCGCCTTGCTCTTTGGCTTTGGCGCGGGATCGGTCGAGGTGGGCATCCTGCTCGAAGCGCTGGAAAGCAAGGGTATGGTTCGCACTCTGGCGGAACCGAACCTTGTCGCGCTATCGGGACAAGAGGCGAAATTCCTTGCAGGCGGCGAATACCCTGTCCCCGTCGTCGACACGGACACCATTGGCGTTCAGTACAAACCCTTTGGCATCGAGCTGAACTTCATTCCCCGCGTCGTGGACAAGGACGTCATTAACCTTGAACTAGAGGCCGCCGTATCCGCAATCGATGCGTCTAACGGCTTTTCGGTCAACGGGTTCGAGATTGATGCTTTCCAACGGCGCGAAGCGTCGACAACCGTGGAAATGCGCGACGGCGAAAGCTTTGCCATCGCGGGCCTCTTGATGGATGACTTCCGCGATCTGAACGGTCAGGTGCCGTGGTTAGGGGATATTCCCGTGCTTGGCGCCCTGTTCCGTAGCGCTGAATATATGCGCGAGCAGACCGAACTGGTCATCATCATCACGCCCCATCTGGTCACTCCGACCCGCGGGGAAGTGCTCGCACTGCCCACCGACCGCATCAAGCCCCCGTCGGAAGAGGACCTGTTTCTCTTCGGACGTGTTGCCAGTGACACCGCTTCACGCCAGAATGGCGCTGCAGCCGAAGTCGCCAAGCAGGACTTCAGCGGCTCTTACGGTTATGTGATGGAATAGGTTAATGCAGCGCCGCTACAAAACTACAGCCGCCATGGCTGGTGTGATTCTTCTTTCGGCCTGCGCCAGCCAGGATCCCGTGTACCGTGCTTTTTACGAAGAGTCGGGCTCCATCGCTGATACCGGACATTTCGGGCAATCGACCCAAAACAACATCGCCTACATGACCGGCGAAAAGCAGTACACTTACGAACTGGCAAGCCGGTTTGCCGCCGAAGTGCTGACCACAGTGAACTTTGAGTTCAACAGCGCAGTTCTGGACGCTGGCGCGCAGGACACGCTGCGCGAACAGGCTCGCTGGATTCAGCAGTTCCCCGAAGTACGCTTCCGCGTTTATGGGCACACCGACGCCGTCGGCTCTGATTCTTATAACAAATCTCTAGGTTTGCGCCGTGCAAATGCCGTGGTGAACTACTTAATCCGACTCGGCGTTAGCCGCAGCCGATTGGAAGCTATGGTTTCTTATGGCGAAACGCAGCCGCTGATTGTGACCGAAGGCCGCGAGCGCCGCAACCGCCGCACCGTGACCGAAGTTCTGGGCTTCGTTGGCAGCCACCCCACTGTTTTGGATGGAAAATATGCGCAGATCGTCTACCGCGATTACATCGCAAGTGGCGTTTCGCAAACGACGCTGACCGGTATCGAAGGCCGCGATTTCGAAACCGAGAAGTAATTCACGTTAACCATTTCCGCACAAATGGGCTGTTTGGGTCCAATTGTTGCCCAGATTGGCCGTCATCTTTCTTCAAAGAGCCCCGAGTCTCATCGCTCGGGGATCATCTTTGGGGGCCAATGCGCCCTCGTTGTCAGAGAGTAACGAGGTAAAGAATGACCAGCGTAGATCCGACTCCAGAAAACGCGCAGATTCTGGCCTGCACGATCTCGCGGGATGTCGAGAATTTCGACCTTCTTATCGAGGATATGGAAACCGTGATGGGCGAGGCGTGGGGTGACCTGTCGCTCGACGAGGCCGCTGCGTTCCTATCTCAACCCGAAGCCTCGGGGATGGAGTTCGTCGCCATCGCGATGGACGACAGCGACGAAGAGGTCCTGCCCCAGATCGAAACGATTATCAGCAGCGCGCGGCAAGCGGGCATCAAGGTGATCCTTGTCACCGAGAATGTTTCGGCCAACCACCTGCACCAACTCTTGCGCCTCGGCGCCGAAGAATTCCTGCCCTACCCCCTGCCCGAAGGCGAGCTGGCCTCCGCGGTCGCGCGTCTGCGCACGCCGGCGCCTGAACCCGCAGCGCCGCAGCGTGTTGGGAAAGTGGCTCCTGCCAAGATTAGCACCGATGGCGTCGTTCTGGCCGTCCAGGGCATGGCAGGCGGCACAGGCTCAACCACCATGGCAGTCAATCTGGCATGGGAGCTTGCGAACATGAAGGGCGACCATCAACCACGTGTCGCACTTCTGGACATGAACCATCAGTTCGGCAGCGTCGCGACCTATCTCGACCTGCCCCGCCGCGATGCCGTGCACGAACTCTTGTCCGATGTCGAAGCAATGGATGATGACGCCTTCTGTGCCAGCCTCGTTCAGTTCGAAGAAAAGTTGAACGTCCTGACCGCTCCGCCGGACATCCTGCCGATGGATTACCTGACACAGGATGATGTCACCCATCTGATCGAAACGGCACGCCAGAACTTCGATTATGTTGTGATCGACATGCCTTCGGTGATTACCCAATGGACGGACGTCGTACTGAACACTGCCCATGTTTACTTTGCGATGCTCGAACTCGAGATGCGGTCCGCCCAGAACACCCTGCGGCTCAAGCGCGTATTGCAAGCAGAGGATCTGCCTTTTGAAAAGATGCGCTTTATTCTGAACCGCGCGCCAAAATTCACCGACCTGACGGGCCGCTCTCGGATCAAACGTCTGGCAGAGAGTCTGGGAATTTCAATCGAGGTGCACCTGCCAGATGGTGGCAAGCCCGTGATGCAAGCCTGTGATCACGGACAGCCGCTAGCCGAAAGCGCAGCCAAGAACCCCTTGCGCAAAGAAATCGTCAAGCTGGCCACCCAACTGCACCAGCTGAACCAAACCACATCCGAGGCGGCCTGACGCCTCTAGACCGGGATAGACACCATGTTTTCGCGTTACAAGAAATCGACCGCCGTCGCGGCCGGTCGCGGGGTTGTTGACGCCGCACCGCAGCCCACCCCCGAACCCAAGCGTGCCGCGCCACTGCGCAAACCACTGCCAACCACATCAGCGCGCCCTGCCGCGTCTGACAAAGAGCAGAAGCGCAAGGACAGACTGGCCGAACTGAAACTGCAGATGCACCGCGAGTTGCTGGATCACTTGAATCTGGCCGCGCTGGAACATGCCTCGGAAAAAGATCTGCGGGCAGAGATTTCGGACATCACGACCGAAACCTTGTCCGCAATGGGCGTCGTCCTGAACCGCGAAGAGCGCACAACCCTCGTGACCGAGCTTTATGACGAAGTGACGGGCCTTGGCCCGCTCGAGGCGCTGCTCAAAGATGAGACGGTCAGCGATATTCTGGTGAACGGCCCCAAGCGCATCTTTATCGAGCGCAGCGGCAAGCTGGAACTGTCGGACATCACCTTCAAGGATGAAAAGCACCTGCTGCGGATCATCGACAAGATCGTTTCCGCCGTGGGCCGCCGCGTCGACGAATCCACACCCTATGTGGACGCCCGTTTGCAGGACGGCTCGCGTTTCAACGCCATGGTGCCCCCAGTGGCCGTGGACGGATCGCTGGTGTCGATCCGTAAATTCAAAAAGGACAAGCTGGGGATCGACGACCTGATCAACTTCGGCGCCTTTAACGAAGAAATGGCCGCCTATCTGCAGGCCGCCGTGGCCACGCGTCTAAACGTGATTGTCTCTGGCGGTACAGGTTCCGGTAAGACGACCACCCTGAACGCGCTGTCTTCGTTTATCGACAACAGCGAACGCATCCTGACGATCGAGGATACGGCCGAACTCCAGCTGCAGCAGACCCACGTGGGCCGCATGGAAAGCCGCCCCCCGAACGTCGAGGGCAAAGGCGCCGTCACACAGCGGGACTGTTTGCGGAACGCGCTTCGTATGCGTCCTGACCGCATCATCGTCGGCGAGACACGCGGCGAAGAGGTCATCGACATGCTGCAGGCAATGAACACCGGTCACGACGGATCTATGACCACCATTCACGCGAACAATGCCCGCGACGGTATCAGCCGTCTGGAGAACATGGTCGCTATGGCCGGGATCGAGATGCCGCTAAAGGCGGTGCGCAGCCAGATCGCATCTGCGGTGAACCTGATCGTGCAAGCCAGCCGCTTGCAGGACGGCTCGCGCCGTATGGTGTCCATCACCGAGATCACCGGCATGGAAGGCGAGGTTATCTCTATGCAGGAAATCTTCCGGTTCCAGCGGACGGGCATCGGCCCCGACAACAAAATCATGGGCCATTTCACTGGCACCGGCGTGCGCAGCTACTACTCAGAGCGGTTCCGCCTATGGGGCTACGATCTGCCACCGTCGATCTATGAACCAGTAAGAGGGTAAGATATGTCACTCGATCCCGAACTGATTATCTATGTCCTGATTTTTGTCGGCGTTCTGGTCCTGATCGAAGGCGTCTACCTGACCGTCTTTGGCAAATCGATCAGCCTGAACAACCGCGTGAACCGCCGTCTGGAAATGCTGGACAAGGGCAAAGATCGCGAACAGGTGCTGGAACAGCTGCGCAAGGAAATGCAGCAGCACATGAAGGCACAGTCGATTCCGATCTACTCATTGCTGGCCAGCAAAGCGCAGAAGGCGGCAATTGCGTTCACGCCGCGCCAGTTAATCCTGATGATGATCGGCCTCAGCGCTGTCGCCTTTGTGGTTCTCACCGCCACGACAGAGGCGGATACCCCTATCCGTGCCGCGATCGCTGTCGGCATGGGCGTCGGCGGCGTGTACTTCTGGATCAACCGCAAGGCCACTAAGCGCATGGCAATGATAGAAGAGCAACTGCCCGATGCGGTTGAACTCATGGTCCGCTCCTTGCGCGTCGGGCACCCTTTTAGCTCTGCCATCAACATCGTCGCCAAAGAGGTAGACGATCCCTTAGCCACCGAGATCGGTGTGATCGCAGACGAGGCTGCCTATGGTCGTGACGTTAGCGAATCCCTACGGGAAATGGCGTCGCGTCTAGAAAATCAGGACCTTCGCTTTATGGCAGTTGCGGTGTCAATCCAGCAGCAATCGGGCGGCAACCTTGCGGAAATTCTGGCTGGTCTGGCCAAGGTGATCCGCGCCCGCTTCAAGCTGTTTCGCCGCGTCAAGGCCATCACCGCCGAGGCGAAATGGTCCGGCATGTTCCTGTCCGGCTTCCCCATCGCGGGCTTGGCGCTGATGAACATGATCAACCCCGGCTACTACGACGAGGTGTCGACCACCGAATACTGGGTCCCCGCCTGTCTGGTCGTTGGCGGCTTTCTCGTGGCGAATATGATCGTCATGCGGGCCCTCGTGAACATCAAGGTATGAGGTCGCTATGTCCATGCTCACAGATATCCTAGGCCCGTTTGGCTTTGTCATCATCGCAGGCGGTCTTGGGCTGGCCCTGATCGCGGTCGCTGCCGGAATGTTCCTGCTGCAGCCTGCCGATCCGCTAAAGAAGCTGCAGGCCGCCAGCGCCGCAACGTCTACCACTGGCCGCGAAAACCGCCTTCGCGCGGATAGCGGTACCGACAAGCTCGAGAAATTCTCGCACTTTCTCGAACCGCAGGATGAAGAAGAATTCTCTTCGATCCGGCTCAAGCTCATCCAAGCTGGCTATCGGTCGCGCAACGCCGTTCGCTGGTACTTCTTTGCTCAGATGGTTCTAGGACTTGGGGCGCTAGGGCTTGGACTCCTCTATGCCTTTATGGCCAGCGCGCAGGAAACGTTGCAACCCAAGGAAATGGTCATGTACGCGCTATTGCCTGCGGTCGTCGGCTACATGGCGCCGCGCTACTGGGTAAACAAGCGCCAAGAAGAACGGCAAAAGTCGATCCTCGAAGGGTTTCCCGACGCGCTCGATATGATGCTGGTGTGTGTCGAGGCAGGTCAGTCCATGGACCAATCGATCATCCGCGTCGCCCGCGAAAGCCGCGACGGCTACCCTGCCCTCTCCGAAGAGTTCGAGATCGTCGCCCACGAAATGAAGGCTGGTAAAGACAAGGCTGTCGTTCTGCGCGATCTGTCAGAGCGCGCTGGCGTTCCCGACATCTCTAGCTTTGTAACGGTCCTGATCCAGTCCGCCACCTTTGGCACGCCGATCACTGACGCCCTGCGCGTCTATGCCGAGGAAATGCGCGACAAACGCGTGATGCGCGCCGAGGAAAAGGCAAACACTCTGCCCACGAAAATGACACTCGCCACGATGGGTCTGACCGTTCCCCCTCTCATCCTGATCCTCATCGGTCCATCCATCTACGGTATCGTTGAGATGTTCGAGAAAATGAAATAGCACTCGACCTAACGGGAGGTCCGATCACTTTGAGTGGCCTTGGGAGATTGGTTGAAAATGGCTCGATGGGCGTTTGGCATTTTGGTGATTGCGTCATTGGCTGCGTGTGACAGCGCCCCAGCCGACCTGCCCGACAACCCTTATGCGCCTGCGACGGATTACTCAGCAGAACCCGTGGACCAGCTTCTGGTCGGGGATCGCCTGATGGATGCGGGCGAATTCGAACTGGCCCTACAGGCGTACACCCGCGCCGCTGGGAACCGCGGCATGACGCCCGAGGTGCTCGGAGCCTTGGGCGCTGCGAACCTGCGATTGGGCCGATTGGGCCAAGCGGAAACCCAACTGCGCAAATCTGTGGCCGAAGACAATGACAACTACGGGACTTGGAACAATCTGGGTGTCGTTCTGATGGAAGCGGACCGGACCTCCGAGGCGGTGCAGGTCTTTCGTCAGGCCTATGCCCTGTCCAACGGCCAGAGCGACGAAATCCGCGATAACCTGCGCAAAGCACTCGCTAAATTCGAGGATGCGCAGTATGATGACGTAGAAAACACTTACAAATTGGTGCGGCAAGGGACCGGAGAGTACCTTCTCAAAACGACACCAGAATGAGGCAGCAGCAGTAAAAGGACGCAGAAAATGCGCCATTGGTTTATTGTATCTCTTTGTATTGGCGGGACTTTGGCCCTCTCCGCCTGTGGCGCAAACGATCAGAGCAGCGTCGATCGCAAACTTCAGGAAGTGAACGTCATCGACGAAACCAACCTGAGCGACGTGATGCTGACTGTCGCCGATCCAGGCGAGGCCGTGAACTATTTCCGGCGCTCCAGCCTTGAAAATCCCGACCGGATCGACCTGCAGCGTGGCCTCGCTGCATCACTTGTCCGCGCCAAACGCCCGCACGAGGCCGTCATCGAATGGCGCAAGGTTGCCGCGATGGAAGGCGCGACCAATGACGACAAAGTTGGTCTGGCCGACGCGCAAATCCGCGCGAACGAATTTGACGCTGCGCGCGAGACCTTGAACTCGATCCCCCCGACCTACGAGACCTTCAAACGCTATCGGCTCGAGGCGATTGTGGCCGATGCCGCCAAGGACTGGAAGAAGGCCGACGCCTTTTACGAGACCGCCCTTGGCCTGACGCTGAGCCCCGCGGGCGTTCTGAACAACTGGGGCTATTCGAAGCTGACACGCGGTGATTTTGCCGGTGCCGAACGTCTGCTCACCGACTCAATCCGACAGGACAACAGCGTCTTTACTGCCAAGAACAACCTCGTTCTGGCCCGCGGCGCACAGGGCAACTACACCTTGCCCGTCATTCCCATGGACCAGACCGAGCGCGCAAAGCTGCTGCACACACTGGCCCTAACCGCGATCAAGCAAGGCGACGTCAAAACCGGTCAAGCCCTGCTGAAAGAAGCGATAGAAACCCACCCCCAGCACTTCGAGGAAGCAACCCGCAGCCTCCGTGCTCTTGAAGGAACGAATGGCTAGTAGGATCCGGTAATGCCTCTTGATAGCACTCAGGCGCTTGTTTTTCTTGTACCCCTTTTGCCCGTCTGCCTCTTTGTGATCTGGAGCGATCTGGCAACGATGAAAATCCCTAACAAGGTCGTTCTGGCGACCTTGGTTCTTTATGCCATAACCGGCCCCTTTGTTCTGCCGATCGAAGACTACGGGTGGCGGTTCAGCCATGCGGCCGTGATGCTGGTGGCCGGTATGCTGATGAACGCCGGCGGCGTCATGGGCGCAGGCGACGCCAAGTTTCTGGCGGCAGCCGCGCCATTTGTCCCCGTAGGCGACGCGATCCTGCTTGGCGCGATCATGGCCCCGATGATCATCGCAACCTTTGTCCTACACCGCATTGCACGCGCCACACCGCTGCGCACCGCAACCGCAGGCTGGGAAAGCTGGGAACGTCCGCGCGAATTCCCCATGGGCGTACCGCTGGGCCTAACCCTGCTGACCTATCTGGGCCTCCGCGCCCTCGGCATCGCCTGAGGGGCAGATCATGAGTCATGAACTTGGACAAGGTGGGGTCGAGGCCCCTCCGGCCCCGCGCCGTCTAGAAGACATGCAGCTGAGCATGGTGATGATGCGGGACATCCTGCTCAAAACCATGTTCCGCATGAACCTTGATATGGTCAGCGACCTGTCCCGCGCCCTTTGCCTGCCGATCCCCGTCGCACAGGAACTGGTGGATGTGGCCCGCGGCCAGAAAATGCTCGAAGCCACGGGGACCCTGAGCGCGACGAGCAGCAGCGAAATGGGCTATCAGCTGACCGACGCGGGCAAGGCCCGTGCACAGGATGCGCTGTCCCAGTCGGAGTATTACGGCGCGATGCCCGTGCCGATGGACGTCTATGCCCAACAGGTCAAGCGTCAGTCCGTCCGCAATATGAAGATCACCCGCCAGCAGCTGATGTCGGCGATGGGCCACCTGATCCTGCCGCCGAACCTGATCGACCAGCTTGGGCCTGCGGTGACATCCGGTCGTTCCATCCTGATGTACGGCCCGCCGGGGAACGGAAAATCCTCGATCTCAAACGGGATTCGGGATGCGTTGGGGGACAATATCTATGTGCCCCGCGCCATCGAATACTCCGGTCAGGTGATCACCGTCTACGACCCCATCGTGCATACCGCCGTGGCCGAAGAAGAGGAGGATCCCACCTCTCTGCGCCGCACCACTGGCCGGTTTGACACCCGCTACGTGCGCTGCGAACGCCCGACCGTGATTACGGGCGGCGAACTGACCTTGGACATGCTTGATCTGGTCTACAACCCGAACGCGCGGACCTATCAGGCGCCCTTGCAGCTGAAATCCACCGGCGGCGTTTTCATCGTGGACGACCTTGGCCGTCAGGCCGACCCGCCGCAGGCGCTGATCAACCGCTGGATCGTTCCCTTGGAAGAGGGCAAGGATATCCTCGCCCTGCAATCAGGCGAGAAATTCGAGGTGCCGTTCGACACGCTGGTCATCTTCTCGACCAACTTCCACCCGAACGACATCTTCGACAAAGCGGCCCTGCGCCGGATCTTTTTCAAGATCAAGATCGACGGGCCGGATCAGGCGGACTTCCTGAAAATCTTTGCCCTGATTGCGCGGAAAAAGAAGATGCCGCTGGATGAAAAATCCCTGCTGCACCTCCTGAAGAAAAAATACCCGACGATCGACAACATCTACGCGAACTACCAGCCGGTGTTCCTGATCGACCAGATGATCGCGATTTGTGAGTTCGAGGGCATCCCCTATCAGATGACGCCAGAGCTGATTGATCGCGCTTGGGCCAACATGTTCGTCAAGGACGAGGTCATCGTTCGATAATTCTGGATCTGGCCCGCGTGTCGGGCCTTTTCCCATCCCAGCAGCGCCCCATATGATCACGGTATGAGAGCACTGCCCCCCACCCTGAAAAACTGGTTCGACACGCGCGGTTGGTCTATCCACCCGCACCAGCAGGACATGCTGGATCGGTCCGACGCACCGTCCCTGCTGCTGATTGCGCCGACTGGTGGGGGCAAAACTCTGGCTGGCTTCCTGCCCACCCTCGCCGATCTGGCCGAGGGCCCGCACGAGGGGCTGCACACCCTCTATATTTCACCGCTCAAGGCGCTGGCCAGTGACATCCGCCGCAATCTGGAACGACCGATTGCCGAGATGGCCCTGCCCATCCGCGTCGAGGATCGCACCGGCGACACATCGGCCACGCGCAAGCGCCGCCAGCGCGCCGACCCGCCGCATATTCTACTGACCACGCCCGAAAGCCTTGCACTGCTGACCAGCTACGAGGATGCGCCGCGCATGTTCGCGGGGCTCAAGCGGGTGATCATCGACGAAATCCACGCGCTAGAGGAATCCAAACGCGGCGATCAGTTGATGCTCGCTGTCTCTCGCCTGCAAACCCTGTGCCCCGACATGCGCCGCGTGGGCCTGTCCGCAACCGTGGACGACCCCGCTGCCATCGCGCGGATGCTGGCCAAGCATCCCGATCCTTGCGAGGTCGTTCTGGCTGACCCCGGCCCCGATCCCGACATCCGGATGCTGGAAACCACCGAAGCACCCCCTTGGTCCGGCGGCGGCGGGCGCTATGCGATCCCCGCCGTGCTCGAGCAGGTCAAGCAGCACAAGACCACGCTGATCTTTCACAACACCCGCGCGCAGGCCGAGATTTTCTTTCACCACCTGTGGCTCGCGAACGAGGACAGCCTGCCCATCGGCATCCACCACGGCAGCCTGTCCCGAGAGCAGCGAGAGCGGGTCGAACAGGCGATGGTGGACGGACAACTGCGGGCGATCGTATGTACCGGCAGCCTCGATCTTGGGATCGACTGGGGCGACGTGGACTTGGTCATTCAGGTCGGCGCGCCCAAGAACGTCAAACGATTGGTCCAGCGGATCGGCCGCGCCAACCACCGATACAACGCCCCATCCAAGGCGCTGCTGGTGCCTGCGAACCGCTTCGAGGTGGTCGAGTGCCACGCCGCCTTGGAAGCGGTCAAGGACCACGATCTGGACGGCGAAACCCGCCAGCGGGGCCCCAAGGATGTCCTGTGCCAGCACATCCTGATCCGCGCCTGCGCCGGTCCGTTCGACGCAAAGGGCCTACTGCACGAAATCCGCACGGTGGGCCCCTATGCCGACCTGACGCGCGCGGAATTCGACGATTGCCTCGATTTTGTGGCGACCGGAGGCTATGCCCTGCGGGCCTATGACAAATGGCAGCGCCTGATGCAGCGGCCTGACGGCATGTGGCAGTTGCGCGACCCCCGCGCCACCCGCCAGATCCGTATGAATATCGGCACGATTATGGACCCTGATACGCTCAAGGTCCGGTTCAAAGGCCGCGGTGGCGCCCCCTTGGGCGAGATCGAAGAAGGCTTTGCCGCGCAGCTGACCCCCGGCGACACCTTCCTGATCGGCGGGCAGATCGTCCGCTACGAAGGCTTGCGTGAGATGACCGTCGAGGTCACCCGCCGCGCGGACAAAGAGCCCAAGATCGCGACCTTCAACGGCACAAAATTCGCGACATCGACCCAGCTGAGCCAACGCATTTTGCGGATGTTCCAACAGGACAATTGGCCCGCCCTGCCCGCGCATACCGCCCAATGGCTGCACCTGCAACGAGAGGTCAGCCGCCTACCCGAACCCGGTCGCCTGCTGATCGAGAGCTTCCCTCGGGACGCGCGTCACTACACCTGCGTCTACGGATTTGCGGGGCGAAATGCGCAGCAGACCCTTGGGCTGTTGATGACCAAACGAATGGACGAATTGAAACTCGCGCCATTGGGCTTCGTCGCCACCGACTACGCCACACTGATCTGGGGGCTGGAGCCTGTGTGCGACCCCGCGCCCTTGTTCGACATGGATGCGCTGCGGGACGGATTGGACAGTTGGCTGGCAGGGAACGCTGTAATGAAGCGCACGTTCAAAGCCAGCGCGATCATCGCCGGTCTGATCGACCGCAACCACGCAGGCCAGCGCAAATCAGGACGGCAGGCGACCTTCAGCAGCGACATTCTCTACGACACCTTGCATCGTTATGATCCCGATAACCTGATGCTGCGGATCACCCGTGAAGAGGCCGAACGCGGCCTCGTCGATTTCTCGCGGATCGAAGAGATGATCACCCGCGTGCACGGAAACATCGACCACATCACGCTGGATCGGGTGACGCCCTTGTCTGCGCCGCTGTTCCTAGAACATGGGCGCACGCCCGTCGAAGGTGCGGGCCAAGATCGTTTGCTGGCCGACGCGGCCCTAGAACTGATGGCCGAGGTCGGGCTGGACGCGCTCTGACCCTCTTGCGCACAAGCAATGTTCATGGTCTGTACGCGCCATGACTGCATTCCGTTTCACCTTTGCCCAGACCGAATTGGAAGCGCTGCCATGCGGCGCGTTGCATTGGCCAGAGCAACGCCTTCTTTGTGTGTCCGACCTGCATCTGGGCAAGAGTGAGCGCATCGCGCGGCGCGGCGGCACGATGCTGCCCCCCTACGAGACCACCGACACTCTGACGCGCCTTGAGGCTGCAATTGATGCGACCAACCCCGCGCAGGTGGTCTGTCTTGGGGACAGCTTTGACGATCTGGCTGCGGGCGCGGCGCTTGACGCACGGGATCGCGATTGGCTGATCCGGTTGCAAGCTGGCCGCAGCTGGATATGGATCGAGGGGAACCATGATCCTGCGCCGCTAGAACTTGGTGGCAGCCATATGGCGGAATTAAAGGTTGGACCGATTACCTTTCGGCACATTGCTGAGGACGGCGCGAACGGCGAAATCTCTGGTCACTACCATCCAAAAGCGGCCCTGACGCTCAGAGGACGCCATATCTCGCGTCCTTGCTTTTTGCGGTCAGACCACAGGCTCATCCTTCCCGCGTTTGGCACCTATACCGGCGGGCTCAAATGCTCTGATCCAGTGTTGAAGGGGCTGATGGACGCGAAATCCATCGCGCTGCTCACGGGTCGGCAGATCACGCCCCTTCCCTATTCGCGGCTGCGTTAATCCTCGGCGAGGCCAGCGTCCGCGACTCGGCTGCGGTAGGTCTTGCTGACCGGCACTTCGGAGCCATCGCGCATGAGCAGAAACATCTTTGTCCCCTCTTTGCGGCAGCCGGTCACAGCCTCTGGGTTCACCCAGTGGGAGCGGTGGGTCAGAATGCCATTCCCCTCCCCCATCTCGCGGACTGCGTCGGCAAAACGCATCAAAATCCGCTCCTGTCCCAAATCGGTTTCGATTTCGACATAGTGATCGTTCACGGTCATCCGGATTATCTGCTCGAACCGAGACGCAGCGATCCGGTCAAAGATGGGCGGCGCCGCCTGCGCAGGTTCAACGCCAGACGCATCTTTTGAGTGGAAGAGGTAATACCGCACCAAGGCGACTGAGAAGCTGGCGAAGGTCGCAGTCAAAAAGACCTGAAGGTCCGACGGGTAGAGTTCGGTCGACAGGATTAGCCCCTGATCCACCGCCACCCACCGCATCAGCGGGGTCAGATAGGCCGCAAAGACAACTGAGGACAAAAGCCCGCCCTGCAAAAATCCGATCTTGGGCAGCAGCAGATCGGTCACGGATCGGTTGAACATACCCAGCGCAGTGGCGACCCAGATGATCAAGGTCCAGAGGACCAGAGCATGCCAGAAATCGTAGATGTCAGAGCGGAACGGACCAATCACGGCCAGAATGACCGGCGCGACCAGCATGGCGACGCGGAACGTTGGATGCTTCATCCGTTGCAGGGTGGCAGAAAGCGCGCCCGATAGGATAGCGAGAGCAGTATTTTTAGCCACGGGGTCGGATGTCCTAGAGTCTGTCACGGGGTCGTTGCATGAATGAAAAGGCTTGTTTTCCATAAAGCTGACACCCGACAAATTCGCAACACACCCAATATGCGGGCAGAAAACCGCCCACACCATCGTAGGTTAGCCTAACATATCCGATGGGAGGATAGGCAAGGCCCATTCGCAATAGCGTTTGACAATGTGATCATAGAATCCTACCGGAAAATCGTTTGGTTCATTGGGATTTCGATCATGTCTGTGCACGTACTTGGCACCGCCCCTGCGCTGATACAGGTGCACACATTTGCAGCTTTCGGCACCGCAGCATTGACAATTTTGATCTTGTCTCGGCCACGGGGAACACTGCGGCATCGTCGGTTGGGATGGGCGTGGGTTTGCACAATGGCGCTAACCGCTCTGACGAGCTTTGGAATTAGCGAGTTGCAGGAGGGGCAATTCAGCATGATCCACCTGCTGTCGGTCGCGACGCTTGGCTTTCTGGCGCTTGGAGTCGCTCGGGCCCGCCAGCATCAAATCGCGGGCCATCGACGCGCGATGCTGGGGCTGACCTATGGAGCGCTCTGCGTCGCTGGCGCGTTTACCCTAATGCCAGGCCGCCTCATGCACGCGGTTCTGTTTGATCAATAGAGCGCCCTACGCTCTTTCCCTTCGGCCAGCCCTTCGATAGAACCCTGCGCAGACAAACAAGGGGATCTCTCCATGGCCATGGAAAAAACCTTCAACGCGGCCGAAGCCGAGCCGCGGATTTCGAAGAAATGGGAAGAGACGCACGCCTTTGCGGCCGGTGCGAACAAGAAACGTGACGACACCTTCACCATCATGATCCCCCCGCCGAACGTGACGGGCGCTCTGCACGTGGGCCACGCGTTCAACAACACCCTGCAGGACATTCTGGTCCGCTGGCACCGGATGCGCGGCTTTGACACCCTGTGGCAGCCCGGTCAGGACCACGCAGGCATCGCAACCCAGCTTCAGGTCGAAAAGATGCTGGCCGCCACCGGCCAGCCCGGTCGCCGCGAATTGGGCCGCGAAGCGTTTCTGGACAAGGTCTGGGAATGGAAGGGCGAGTACGGCGGAACCATCGTCAACCAGCTGAAGCGCCTTGGCTCAAGCTGTGACTGGGACCGCAACGCGTTTACCATGGCGGGCGCCCCCGGCGATCCGCGCACCGGCCACGAGAACAGCCCCAACTTCCACGACGCCGTGATCAAGGTGTTCGTCGAGATGTACAACAAGGGCTTCATCTATCGCGGCAAGCGTCTGGTGAACTGGGACCCGCACTTCGAAACCGCGATTTCGGACCTCGAGGTCGAGAATATCGAAGTCGACGGCCACATGTGGCACTTCAAATATCCGCTGGCAGGCGGCGAGACCTACACCTACGTCGAGAAGGACGAGGACGGGAACGTCACCTTCAGCGAAGAGCGTGACTACATCAGCATCGCAACCACTCGCCCCGAGACCATGCTGGGTGACGGCGCGGTTGCGGTCCACCCCGATGACGAGCGTTACGCGCCCATCGTTGGCAAGCTGTGCGAAATCCCCGTCGGTCCCAAGGAGCAGCGCCGTCTGATCCCGATCATCACCGACGAATACCCCGACATGGCGTTCGGCTCGGGTGCGGTGAAGATCACTGGCGCCCATGACTTCAACGACCACGAAGTCGCCAAGCGCGGGAACATCCCTCAGTACCGCCTGATGGACACCACTGCGCACATGCGTGCGGACGGTGCCCCCTATGCCGAAGAAGCGGCCAAGGCAGCGGAATACGCGGCGGGCAAGCCCTTTACTGTTCAGGAAATCGACGCGATCAACCTGGTCCCCGATGAATACCGCGGTCTGGATCGCTATGAGGCCCGCAAGCTGGTTGTCCAGAACATCATCGACGAAGGTCTGGCGGTCATGACCGTGGCCACCGATCCGCGTCTGGGCAAAGCGGCCGTAAAGGCTCCCGTCGCTCCGGAAGAGGGCGGCGAGGCCCGCACCGAAGAAGAGCAGCTTGTTCCTCTGATCGAAGCCAAGAAGATCATGCAGCCCTTCGGCGACCGCTCGAAGGTCGTGATCGAGCCCATGCTCACCGACCAGTGGTTCGTGGACGCGGAAAAGGTCGTTGGCCCCGCTCTGGACGCTGTCCGGACCGGCCGCACCAAGATCATCCCCGAGTCCGGCGAGAAGACCTATTATCACTGGCTTGAGAACATCGAGCCTTGGTGCATCAGCCGCCAGCTTTGGTGGGGCCACCAGATCCCCGTATGGTACGGTCTGGAACTGGCCGCCGACGGCTTCAAGGACGACGAAGGCAACGGTGCGCTGGACGAAGTCGATATCCTGCGCCTGCTGACCCGTGACCATCTCGTTCACCGCGGCGAGGTGTATCACGCTGGCAGCGATGCCGATGACGCTGGCAAGAAATTCGTTGACGTTCTGGCCGGTCTGCCCACCCCCCTGAACCACGCCCGTGTCATTGAGGTAGAAAACCGTCAGGCCGCGATCGAGGCTCTGGCCGAAGGTCTGGCGCAGTACAACGTCACCCAAGACCCGACCCAACTGGTCTACCCGATCTGGCGCGACGCCGACGTTCTGGACACTTGGTTCAGCTCGGGCCTATGGCCCATCGGCACGCTGGGTTGGCCGAACTGGGACGAAAGCACCTCGAAATACTTCCCGACCGATGTGCTCATCACCGGCTTTGACATCCTGTTCTTCTGGGTCGCGCGCATGATGATGATGCAGCTGGCCGTGGTGGATGAGATCCCGTTCCACACCATCTATCTGCACGATCTCGTCCGCGACGAGAAGGGCAAGAAGATGTCCAAGACCACCGGCAATGTCATCGACCCGCTGGAAATCGTGGACGAGTACGGCGCGGACGCCCTGCGCTTCACCAACGCGGCCATGGCCTCCATTGGCGGTGTCCTGAAGCTGTCCAAGGACCGCATCGCCGGTTACCGGAACTTTGGCACCAAACTGTGGAACGCCTCTCGCTTTGCCGAGATGAACGGCGTGTTCGAAGGCTACGTGCCCCAGAGCGTTCCGCCGCAGGCCAAGGAAACGGTGAACCGTTGGATCATCGGCGAAGTGGCCCGCGCTCGCGTGGCCACCGACACTGCCCTCTCGGCCTACCGTTTCAATGACGCGGCGCTGGGGCTCTATGCCTTTGTCTGGGGCAAGGTCTGCGACTGGTACGTGGAATTCGCCAAGCCGCTCTTGAACAGCGACGACGAAGCTGTTCTGGCTGAAACCCGTGAAACCATGGGCTGGGTCATCGACCAGTCGATCCTGATGCTGCACCCCTTCATGCCATTCATCACCGAAGAGCTTTGGGATCAACTGGCCGACCGCGAAAAGATGCTGGTGCACGGCGACTGGCCCGAATACGGCGAAGAGCTGATCGATGCCGCCGCAGACAGCGAGATGAACTGGGTGATTTCGCTGATCGAAGGCATCCGTTCGGCCCGCGCGCAGATGCACGTCCCCGCTGGCTTGCACGTGCCGCTGGTCGTCACTGGTTTCACCGCTGATGCCAAGGCCGCCTTTGCCCGCAACGAAACCCTGATCAAGAAGCTGGCCCGCGTGGACAGCCTGACCGAAGTCGACGCTTTCCCCAAAGGCAGTGCGACCTTGGGCGTTTCGGGCGGCAGCTTTGGCCTGCCCTTGGCGGACATCATCGACGTGGCCGAGGAAAAGGCCCGCCTCGAGAAAACGCTGACTAAGCTGGCCAAAGAGATCAAAGGTCTGTCGGGCCGCGTGAACAACCCCAAATTCGTGGCCTCGGCCCCCGAAGAGGTGGTTGAAGAAGCGCGCGCAAACCTTGCCGAACGCGAGGCCGAAGAGGCAAAGCTGCAAGAGGCGCTCGCCCGTCTGGCAGAGATCGGTTAACCCAAAAAACGGCGGGCCTTGCAAGGCGCGAGGCCCGCACGTAACCATTCGGCGCATGACACATCCGCGCTATACTCGGCTGCTGGACAGCCTGCCCTCCACCGTTCCTTTTGTCGGCCCCGAAGTGATTGAACGCACCACCGGCCAGCCCTTTTCGGCCCGCCTCGGCGCGAACGAGAACATCTTTGGCTCCTCACCCAAGGCGCTAGAGGCCCTGCGTCAGGCAGACGCGGAAATCTGGAAATATCCCGACAGCGCAAGCCATGATCTGAAGGCTGAAATCGCGGCCCAGAACGGCATTGACCCCGAGAACATCGTCATCGGCGAAGGGGTCGACGGCTTGCTTGGCTACCTCGCCCGTATGATGATCGAACAGGGCGACACGGTGGTTACGTCAGACGGCGCCTACCCCACGTTCAACTACCACGTGGCAGGATTTGGCGGCGTCCTCCACAAAGTGCCCTTCAAGAATGACTTCGAGGATCTGGATGCCCTGATCACCCGCGCTGCCGACGTGGACGCCAAGCTGCTCTACCTGTCGAACCCCGACAACCCCATGGGCACCTACCTGAGCGGCACCACGATCACAGACGCGTTGGATCGCCTACCCGAAGGGTGCTTAATGATCTTGGACGAGGCCTACATCGAACTGGCCCCCACCGACGCACGCGCGGACATCGCGATTGAGGACCCACGCGTGATCCGCATGCGGTCCATGTCCAAGGCTTATGGCCTCGCCGGCGCGCGCGTTGGCTACGCCCTTGGCGCGGCGGGACTCATCAAGAATTTCGATAAGATCCGCAATCACTTCGGCCTGAACCGCAGCGCCCAACACGCTGCACTCGCCGCCCTTCGAGACAACGAATGGTTAGCCCACATCCAGTCGCAGGTCAGTCACGCCCGAGACCGCCTAAGCCAGATTGCACTGGACAACGGCCTCACCCCAATCCCCTCTGCCACGAACTTTGTGACAATGGACTGTGGACATGACGGGGACTATGCCGCTGCAGTGGTCCGCGAACTCGGTGCGCGTGGCATCTTTGCCCGCATGCCAGGCGTTGCCCCCTTGAACCGCTGCATTCGCATCAGCTGCGGCCCTGACGCAGCACTTGACCTCTTCGCAGCCGCGCTCCCGCAGGCCCTCAAAGCCGCGCTCTAACTCTTTCTAGGAAAAATACCCCCGCCGGAGGCAGAGCCTTGTCCCTAGGCCAAGGCATGTTACCCGAACAAATCGCTCGTTCCGGCGGGACGGGGCGGCTCTAGCCCCAAGTGCATCCAACTCGCTTGCGTCAACATCCGCCCTCGGGGTGTCCGTTGGATCAAGCCTTGCTGCAACAGATAGGGCTCGATCACTTCTTCCAGTGCGTCACGGCTCTCTGACAGCGCAGCGCTCATTGTTTCGATCCCGACAGGTCCCCCCTGATAAGCCTCGGCGATCAGGCGCAAGTATCGGCGGTCCGCAGAGTCGAGCCCCAGTTGGTCGACGCCCAAGCGCGTCAATGCACGGTCAGCCAGTTCACGGGTAACACGCCCGTCGCCTTCGACCACTACAAAATCTACCACGCGCCGCAGCAGACGTCCTGCGATCCGCGGCGTGCCGCGGGCGCGGCGGGCAATTTCTCGGGCGCCCTCGGGCTCCGCAGGAGCCCCGAGTTTTACCGCGTTCCGCGCAACAATTTCGGTGAGTTCGTGGATCTCGTAAAACTGCAGACGCGTCGGGATACCAAAGCGGTCGCGCAAGGGCGTTGTCAGCAGGCCGAGACGCGTCGTCGCCCCGACCAAGGTAAATGGCTGCAGTTCGATCCGCACGGTCCGCGCTGCTGGCCCCTCGCCAATCACGAGGTCCAGCTCGAAATCCTCCATCGCGGGATAGAGCACTTCTTCGACCGCAGGGTTCAGACGGTGGATTTCGTCAATGAACAAAACATCCCGCGCCTCAAGGTTGGTCAGGATCGCCGCAAGATCACCAGCCTTGGCCAACACCGGCCCCGATGTCATCCGGAAGTTAACCCCCAATTCGCGCGACATAATCTGCGCCAACGTCGTCTTCCCCAAGCCCGGCGGGCCGTGGAACAGAGTGTGGTCCATCGCCTCGCCCCGCCGTTTCGCGGATTCGATGAAGACGCGCAGATTCGCGCGGGCCTCGGCCTGACCGATGAAATCCTCAAGCACCTGCGGGCGCAGGGCGCGGTCGTTGTCCGCGGACAGCTTTTCGGGGCGAAGGGTCGGATCGGGTTCCTGCATCGCTTATCCCTTGGGCGCCAAAAGGCGCAACGCAGCGCGGATCAAGGCTGATGTATCAGCCTCGGGGTCGTCTTGCATCGCTTGCGCGACTGCCGACGCCGCCTCGCCGGGCTGATACCCCAGATTACCAAGCGCCGAGAGCGCCTCTGATTGCGCGGCCATATTCGGCTTGGCCGCGGGTGCGGCGCGCTTCGTTGGCGTCTTTGGCTCCGCTGTCTCGGCCAGCTCTGCGGGTTCCTCGCCCATAGCAGCAGTGATTGAGCCGCCCATAGCCATAACGGTGGGGGCTTTGTCCTTCAGCTCGTTCACCACGCGTTGCGCGGTCTTGGGTCCGATACCTTTGGCTGCTTTAATACTATTCCAGTCGCCCAAAGCGATGGCGCGGCTCACCCCGTCAGGCCCAAGAGCCGAAAGCATGGCCAGCGCCGCCTTGGCGCCCACCCCTTGAACGGTTTGGAGCAACCGGAACCACTCTTTCTCTTGCAACGTGGTGAACCCGTACAGCTGCAGCAGATCCTCGCGCACCAGCAACTCGGTGAAGAGCGCAGTCGCCTCACCAGCGCTAGGCAGCGCCCCCAACGTACGTTCTGAACAATAGACGATGTAGCCGACGCCGCGCACGTCGAGCAGCACGTGATCCTCGGTCCGGTAGTCGATCCGGCCTGACAGTTTTCCGATCATCCCTTGGCCCTCGCCAATGCTTGTTCCAGACCGCGTCCACCGCGGCTTTGGTGGGCGTGACACATGGCGATCGCCAGCGCATCGGTGGCGTCCGGCCCGTTTAGTTTCACACCGGGCAGCTGCAAGCGCACCATATAATCCACCTGATCCTTGGCTGCGTGACCCACGCCCACCACGGTTTTCTTCACCGCGTTGGGGGCGTATTCCCCGACCGGCAACCCCGCCTGCGCCAAGGTCATCAGGGCCACGCCCCGCGCTTGACCCAGTTTCAGTGTACCCACAGCATCCTTGTTCACAAAGGTCTGCTCGATGGCCGCCGTTTCCGGCGCCCATGCGTCGATCACCTCGATCAACTGGTTGTACAGAGAGAGCAGCCGTTCCCCGAGGTTATCCCCGTCCGAATGGCAGACGCCGTTGGCAACATGAGTGATTCGCCCTGGCATCGCATCAATGACGCCCCACCCCATGTTGCGCAGGCCCGGATCGACCCCCAAAACGCGCATTTCTGCCCCCTGCTCTGTGTTCTTTTCGTCGCACTAGCACGAAACAAGAACAAACGCCAGCATGATGGCAAGAGGTCCCGCCCAGAAATCGGGATGAAATCCGCCTCTTCGCGTTCTGAATGCGACACGAAAAAGATACATATTTCTCTTTAGTAACAGTTTGTTAGCCGTCATGCAGTGTATGCATGGGTCGCGTTCGACCTATGCAATTTTTATCGCTTGTGCCGGAAAAGAAGGCGAATTACGTGCGGATCAGGGTACGCCTTCGGCGAGGGCCGTCTTAGCGGATTGAGGAATTAGGCTTAAGGCATGGCTTATGTCATGTTTAAGCAACTTTCCCAACGTCGAGATTTTATCCCCGGAGGACACGCCGCGGCGGCGGCATTGGTCTGATGAAG
>NZ_JAOARZ010000034.1:0-60319 GCF_025210255.1 Donghicola sp.
CAACGCCGGCAAGCAGACCATCACCGAACTGCCCGAAACCAGCTATTTCGACAGCTCCACCAGCTTTGGCATGATCCGCGGCGGCAAGATCGCAGCAGCGATTCTGGGGGCCATGGAAGTGGCTGAAAACGGTGATCTGGCGAACTGGATGATCCCCGGCAAGCTGGTGAAAGGCATGGGCGGCGCGATGGATCTGGTAGCTGGCGTAGGCCGCGTGGTCGTGGTCATGGACCACACCAACAAACACGGCGAGTCGAAGCTGCTGAAATCCTGCACTCTGCCCCTGACCGGCAAGGGCGTGGTGGACCGCGTGATCACCAACTTAGGCGTTCTGGACGTGGTCGAAGGCGGCCTGAAGATCGTGGAATGCGCCGAGGGCGTCACCGAAGACGAACTGCGCGCTGCCACTGAAGCGACGATTGTGAATTAACGATTTACCGCACAGGTTTCCGTGCACTCAGGGGGCCGACGGGCCCCCTCTTTTTATTCTTCTTCGTCAGAAGATTCCAAAGTGCGAACGGTCTTGGGCTTGGCTTTGCCCACCTCCGCGATGGCGACGTTGATACCCTTGTCTTGCATGCGGCGCAGGTCCTCGGGGGCGATGTTGTCGTCCACGATCACCGCGTCGAATTCGGTCAGCGAGGCAAAGCTGTGTAGCGCGCGATGGTTGAATTTGGTATGGTCCGCCAAGAGGATGCGCTTGTCCGCGCATTCCAGCATCGCACGCTTGGTTTCGACCATCTCGGGCGACTGGTGGTAGACCACGTCATTCGCAATCGCAGACATTGATACGAACACCGTATCCGCACGGACCTGCGCGATCTGGCTGCGGGTCATCCGGCCCATAAAGGCGTTGCACCAGTTGTAAAACTGCCCGCCCAAAGCGATCAGGGCAATATCGCGAACCTCTTTCAACTCGTTGATCATAAGCAGCGAGTTGGTCAGGACCGTGAGCGGACCCTTGCTCTCCAACAGTTCGACCATCTGCCAAACGGTCGTTGAATCGTCCAGAAAGATCGCCTGACCCGGCTCGATGAACTCCATCGCCTTGGCGGCAATGGCGCGCTTTTCAGCCACCTGACGGGACGAGCGGTAGATATCGCTGGACTCGATCAAGTTGGTTGGCGCAGCAGAGACGATCCCGCGGGTTTTGCGCAGCAGGCCCAGGCTGACCAGTTCGTCCAGATCACGGTGCACGGTCATCAGGCTGATGCCGAACCGCTCGGTCAAATCTTCGATCCGCATTGTACCTTCGGCCATCACGGCTTCGGTAATCATCTTGCGGCGCGCCAACTGCCGCGCCTGACGGCTGTCGGCGGGGGTCTTTTCAGCCATCAAACGGTCAAAGGCGGTTTCAGTGCTTGGCGGGATCTTGGTCATAGTCGTGCTTCTCTTGGTCTCTACCCATTAGAGCGAAAGTGCAGCTAAGGCAAAGACTGCGGGCGGGTTCCCTGCTGAAATGCGCAGAAAACCCTGCGCAAATACAGGATTTGGCCTGAAAAGGTCGCTTAATGTGCGCGTTTGCGCTGACATTTCCGTGATTTTTGCATCTGCAGCATCGGATAGCGACAGAAAAGGTCATAACTAATCGTTTATTGCCTAAGCGCGATTTTCCGTCGCCTTTTCATACCACAACCGAGATCGAGCCCTTTCCATGACTACACTCCCCTCCTGTTTTCGAGCTCGTAAGCTGGCCTTTGGCGCTGCAGCGCTGCTGACCTGTGCGACGCCTATGTTTGCCCAACAGGGTCCGGGCGGCGCGCCGTCCGCCACCCAAGTGGGCGTGATCGAGATGTCGCTAGAAAAGGTGCCCTATCAGGTCACTTTGCCCGGCCGCGCCGTTGCTTATGAACAAACCGATATCCGGCCTCGCGTCGAAGGCGTGATCGAAGAGATCGTCTATGCCCCCGGCCAGCAACTGGAGGTCGGCGATCTGATGTACCGGATCGAGGCTGCATCCTACGACGCTGAGCTGGCTGCCGCCGAAGCTGCGCTCGCGGGAGCCAAGGCGAGCGTGCAGTCTGCCCAAGCGACTGTGGACCGCTATCGGCAACTCGACGGGGTGGGAGTGACCCGCGAGAGTGTCGAGACTGCGGAAGTGGCCTTGATGCAGGCAGAGGCGGACGAGCGCGCCGCAGAGGCATCGCTGCAAACTGCGCAATTGAACAAGGACCGTACAGAAATCCGTGCCCCCATTCAGGGCGTGCCAGAGGTGTCCGAATTCTCGGTCGGAGCGCTGGTGACGGCAAATCAGGCTGACGCGCTAACGACCCTGACACGCTTGGACCCAATCTACGTGGACCTGACCGAATCCAGCGCGCGTCTGCTGCGCACGCGCGAACGGATTGCAGATGGGCAGTTGACCATGGGCGACGAATTGGATGTCTCCCTGACATTGGAAAACGGCCAGTCCTATGACAGCAAGGGATCTCTGGTCAGCCCCGGCACACTTGTGTCGTCGACCACCGGTGGCGTGGAATTTCGCATCCAGTTTGATAACCCTGATCGCTTGATCATGCCTGGCATGTTCCTGCGGGCTCACGTGACCGTTGGCGAAACCGAGGCTGTTTTGGTACCCCAAGGCGCCACTAATCGCGCTGCCACCGGCGAGCTGACAGCCTTTGTCGCGGTGGATGGCAAGGCCGAGCAGGTCACACTGACATCCCAAGGCACCTATCAGAACGCGTGGGTCGTCACCGATGGGATCGAAGACGGTGACATGCTGATCGTGGACGGTCTGCGGAACCTACGGAACGGTGCCGACGTCGAGACTGTAGCTGTGACCATCGACGAAAACGGTGTGGTCTCTGACGCGGTTGAAACCGCCGACGCGGAGTAAGCCCCTTGGTCGATTTCTTTATACACCGCCCTGTTTTTGCGTGGGTTCTGGCGATTGTAACAATGCTCGCTGGGGCGTTCTCGCTGACCCAGCTGCCTGTTTCCCAGTATCCTGACATTGCCCCGACCACCGTCCGCGTTTCTGCCAACTACACCGGCGCGACCGCAGAGGCTGTGCAGAACTCAGTAACCTCGACCATCGAGGATGCCATGACTGGTCTGGACGGCCTGCTCTACATGGTCTCGGATTCGAGCGAAGGCTCCAGCAGGATCACTCTGACCTTTGACGAAAGTGTCGAAGGGATTGATGCCCAAAACGAAGTGCAAACCAAGGTCCGGCAAGTAGAGACGCAACTGCCGGAGCGGGTGCAGCAAGCTGGCGTCAGTGTACAACGCTCCACCAGCTCGATCCTGATGGTGGGGGCGCTCGTCTCGACTGATGGGTCCTACAATCAGGTGCAGCTTGGCGACATGTTGGACCAAACCATCGAAGGCCCTGTTCAGCGAACCGAGGGCGTTGGCGGCATCAATACCTTTGGCTCTGGCTATGCGATGCGCATCTGGCTTGATCCTCTGAAACTGGCGCAGTTCCAACTGACCCCCGCCGACATCACCAGCGCGGTCCAGGCGCAGAACACCACGGTATCTGTCGGCAGTCTGGGCAACCAGCCTGCGGTTCAGGGCCAGCAGTTTACAGCGACCATCACCGCCCAAAGCCAGCTGACCAGTGTAGAAGAGTTCGAGAGCATCCTGCTCAAGAGTGAACTGGACGGCAGTGCGGTATATTTGGGTGACGTGGCCGAGGTTGAAGTGGGGCAGGAAAGTTATGGCGGGGACAGCCGCTTTAGCGGTCTGAACGCTGCAGGTTTCGGTGTGAACCTCGCCACTGGTGCGAATGCGGTCGATACCGCCGAAGCTGTGCGCGAAGTGCTAGAGGGTCTGGAGCCCGCGCTGCCCGAGGGCGTAGAAATCCGCTATGCCTACGACACATCACCCTTTGTCGAGTTGTCGATCGAAAAGGTTTACCACACCCTGATCGAAGCCGTTGTGCTCGTATTCCTCGTGATTTTGATCTTCCTGCAGAACTGGCGCGCCACCATCATTCCGATCATTGCCGTCCCTGTGGTTTTGCTTGGGACCTTCGCAATGCTCGCGGCGCTGGGGTATTCGATCAATACACTGACCATGTTCGCAATGGTTCTGGCGATTGGCCTTCTGGTGGATGACGCCATCGTGGTCGTGGAAAACGTCGAACGCGTGATGGACGAAGACAATCTCGAACCGATGCCCGCAACCGAGCGTAGCATGGGCCAGATCACGGGCGCTCTGATTGGTATTGCCTTGGTCCTGTCGGCCGTGTTCCTGCCGATGGCGTTCTTTGGCGGCTCGACAGGCGTGATCTACCGACAGTTCTCGGTCACGATTATCACCGCGATGGTGCTGTCCGCGATCGTGGCGCTGGTTCTGACACCCGCGCTCTGTGCCAGCATCCTGAAGCGCAGCCATGGGACAGGCATTGCGCCCGCTCGTTGGTTCAACCGGAACTTCGACCGCGTGAACCGTGGATATGAACGCACGGTGGGCCGCATCCTGCGCAAGCCGATCATCATGTTGCTCGTGCTCGCAGGCGTCGGCGTTGGTGCGTGGCAAATCTATGAACGCCTTTCTTCGTCGTTCCTGCCGACCGAAGACCAAGGCATGTTGATGACCATGGTGCAGTTGACCGAAGGCTCGACCTCGCAGCAGACTTTGGCCGTCGTTGAGGAGATCGAGGATTATCTGCTGAACGAAGAGTCTGAGACTGTGGACAGTGTCTTTGCGGCGCTAGGCTTTAGCTTCTCGGGAACTGGCCAGAACAATGCGATGCTGTTCATCAAACTGCATGATTTCGATGATCGCGAGGCCGCAGATCGGGCAGCGAGTGCCTTGTCTGGCCGTGCGAACATGCGGTTCATGAGTCACCGCGCGGGGCAGATATTCTTTATGCAGCCGCCGGCCATCCCCGGGATGGGCAACACCAATGGTTTCTCCATGTACCTCGTGGATAATGGCAGCAATGGTTATGAAAGCCTGATCGAAGCGGCCAATGAATTGGTGCAGAAGGCAAACGAGGACCCCAACCTGACCAACGTGCGCGTTTCTGGCATCGACGCCGAAAGCGCCCTGCGGGTCAATATCGACCAGCAGAAAATCGATGCCTTTGGGGTGTCGCTGTCTGACGTGAACTCGATGCTGTCTGTGGTCTTTAGCGGGTCCGAAGTGAATGACTTCGTTCTCGAAGGGAACCTGCGCCCTGTGATCGTGCAAGCGGCGCCGGAACACCGGATGCAGCCCGAAGACATCGAAAGCTGGTACGTTCGTAACGATTCTGGCGAAATGGTACCGTTTTCCAGCTTTGTCACGACTGAGTGGGTGTCCGTGCAGCCAAAGCTATCTCGCCACTCGGGCGCAGATGCGATCGAGATTTCGGGTAGCAACAGCGACACCGCGTCATCGGGTGCAGCCATGGACGCGATTGAGGCGTTGGCGACCTCGATCGACGGCGGTTACGGCGTCGAGTGGACTGGCATCAGCTATCAGGAGCGTCAGTCCGGCGATCAAGCGCCCTACCTCTATGCGCTTGCCATTCTGGTGGTCTTCCTGTGTCTCGCCGCATTGTACGAAAGCTGGACGGTTCCGTTCTCGGTGATGCTGGCGGTGCCGGTGGGTGTCCTTGGCGCGCTGGCTGCGGCCTACCTGTTTGGCCAGTCGAACGATGTCTACTTTAAGGTGGGCATTCTGACGACCATCGGTCTGGCGGCCAAGAACGCCATTCTGATTGTCGAGTTTGCCAAAGATCTGGAAGAGCAGGGCAAAGAGTTGATCGAAGCCACGATGGAGGCCGCGCGCCTGCGCCTGCGTCCGATCTTGATGACCTCGCTCGCGTTCATGCTGGGGGTTGTGCCCCTTGCGACTGCGAGCGGTGCGGGCGCTGCGGCCCAGAACGCCATCGGCATCGGCGTGCTGGGGGGTATGGCCACGGCGACGTTTATCGGCGTGTTCATGGTGCCCGCGTTCTACGTGATCGTGCGCAAAGCAACAGATCGCAAGCAAAAGACCGCGTGATCCTGAGCCGTTCCTAAAATTGGAAACGCCGCCCTGTGATGGGGCGGCGTTTTTGTTATTCGGCTGCTTGAGAGTGGGGCGGGTCCATGATGCGTGCAATGTCTGGGATGCGGCCGTTATGGGCCAAGACGCGTACAGGCTCTTTGACAAAGGTCTGGATGGGCCCGTGCTCGACCACGCCGCCCGCTGCACTGATCATGGCGAGGCCCGCTGCCGCGTCCCAAATATTCAGGGCGCGCTCGTAATAGGCGTCGAACCATCCCGAAAGAATGCCGATGAAGCCTATTGTCGCCGCCCCATGACGACGGTGATCCATGCCCGCCTCGCGGATGCGGGCGATGCGGTCTGTATATTCATGCATTGGCTGGCGGTCGGAATACCCTAGCGACACCAAGCGTACCTGATCAGGGTGCACCATGCCAAAGTCCACAGGCTTGCCATTCACAAAGGATCCGCGTCCGGCTTGACCGCTGGCCATCAGGTTTTTGTCGGGGGCATAGATCACTCCCAATTCAAAGCTTGCGCCGTTGAAGTAGCCGATGGAAATACCCCAATCGTCCATGCCGCGGCTGAAGTTGGTGGTGCCGTCAATGGGGTCTACGATCCAGCAGCCGTCCACACGGCCTTGCAGGCCCTCTTCTTCGCCAAGTACGCCGTCTTCGGGATAGGTTTCTGCGATGCGCTGGCGGATCAGGGCCTCGACCGCGTAATCTGCATTGGTTGCGTAGTCTTCGGGGGCTTTTATCGTGTAATCCAACCCTCCGGCCTGATCGCGCATAGATTGGGCCAAAGCGCCAGCCTTGCGGGCGAGAGAGACGGCAAAGCCGAGACGGTCAGCGGTCATGAATGCTCTCCGATATCTAAGGGGCGTCATCGAAAGTCCCTATCGGGGTAACGCGGCCCCGTTGATGCTGCAAGCGCGGCACAGACGTAGGGCGCAAAAAAGCACGGGCTGGTTCAGGACCAACCCGCGCATTAAGCAAAAGGCAGAGGTGGGGAGGTGTGCCCCTTGCTGGGAGAGGTTAGGCCGCTTCGGCGGGCGGCTCTGCCGCGCCGGTCATGAAGGCCACCGCGTCGGACATGGTGTAGTCCTTGGGGTTGATCGTGCAGAGACGACGGCCCAAGCGGTGCACATGGATGCGGTCTGCGACCTCGAACACGTGGGGCATGTTGTGGCTGATCAGCACAATCGGGATACCGCGCGAGCGGACGTCTTGAATGAGCTCCAGAACCTTGCGGCTTTCCTTGACCCCCAGCGCAGCGGTCGGTTCGTCAAGGATGATCACCTTGGAGCCGAATGCAGCGGCGCGGGCCACAGCAACACCTTGGCGCTGACCACCGGACAGAGTTTCAACCGCTTGGTTGATGTTCTGGATGGTCATAAGGCCGAGTTCATTCAGCTTTTCGCGGGCAAAGGCTTCCATCGCCTTGTGGTCCAGCATGCGTAGGACGTTGCCAGCGAAGCCGGGCTTGCGCAGTTCACGGCCCACGAACATGTTGTCGGTGATCGACAGGGCAGGGGACAGCGCCAGCGTCTGGTACACGGTCTCGATGCCAGATTCTCGCGCTTCGAGCGGCGATTGGAACTGGATATTTTTGCCTTCGAGAGTGATCTCGCCTTCGTCGGGGATTACGGCGCCCGAGATGGCTTTAATCAAGCTCGACTTGCCCGCACCGTTGTCGCCGATCACAGCGAGGATCTCGCCGGGGTACAGATCGAAATCGGCTTGGTTCAGGGCGGTGACTTTACCGTAGCGCTTTACCAGACCACGGGCTTTGAGAATGGGTTCTTGGGTCATCATGCCGACACCTTCCGGATCCATTGGTCAATCGAAACAGCGAGGATAATCAGCCAACCCACTGCAAACACCTGCCAGAGCACGTCCACACCGGCCAGCTTCAGTCCCGACTGGAACACGCCCACGATCAGCGCGCCAAACAGAGCACCAAGGATCGAGCCGCGACCACCAAAGAGCGAGATGCCACCGATCACAACCGCGGTGATGGACTGCAGGTTGCCCTCGTAGAACGCTTGGGGGCTGATCGAGCCGATGCGGCCCACGCTGCTCCATGCGGCGATGGCGCAGACGACGCCTGCCAGCATGTAGACTTGGGTCAGAGTGCGGTCGGTGCGGATACCGGCCAACTCGGCAGCCTCTTTGTCATCGCCGATGGCGTAGACGTGGCGGCCCCATGCGGTCTTGTTCAGCAGGAACCACAGGGCAAAGAAGACGACGATCATCAGGATCGAACCAAAGGTGATCCGCGCCGAGCCGATGTTAAACGCCTCGCCAAAGAATTTCAGCGCGCCAGCGTTGGCGTCAATGTCCTGACTGCGGATCGATTGCGCGCCCGACAGCCACAGGTTCAAGGCGTAGAAGATGTTCCACGTGCCCAAGGTCACAATGAACGGGGGCAGCTTGAGACGGGTGACCATCAGACCGTTCAGGAAACCGGCAGCACCGCCACCGGCAAAGCCGATGATCAGCGCAAAGAAGGTCGGAACGCCGAACGAGACGGCCAGATTGCCCATCACAACGCTCATCAGCACCATGATCGCGGCGACCGAGAGGTCGATGCCTGCGGTCAGAATGATCAGCGACTGGGCCGCAGCCAAAAGGCCGATGATCGACACCTGCTGCATGATCAGGGTCAAGTTGAAGGCAGAGAAGAAGCGGTCACCGGCGATAAAGCCGAAGACGATGACAGACATCACCAGAACAATCACGGGGACCAGAGTCGGGTTACCGTGCAGCGCTTTCTGGATGTGGTCCATCAGCCCTTTGCTGGTGTGCTCGAACGCAGCGACGGTTTTGTCGCTCTTGTCGAGGGATGATTCAAAATCCTGACCTCGCGGCCGGGATTGGCTCTCGTCGCTCATGCGGCTCCTCCTTCGCTGCCAGACGTGCAGCTTTGGTTTGGATGGTGTGTGGGGAAGAGAAATTTACAAACAAATCGGGGGGCGGAATGCCCGCCCCCCTAAATGGCGGTTAAGCGTTGATTAGCCCCAGCACTTGCCCAGACCCTCTTCCGAGGACAGGCTTTCGATGCCGTCTACAGGCTCGTCGGTGATCAGCTCGACGCCGGTGTTGTAGAAGTCCAGACCTTCGGTGTTCTGGGGCTTCTCACCAGTTTCAGCGAAGTGCTTGATCGCTTCGATGCCTTTGGACGCCATCAGCAGCGGAAACTGCATCGAGGTCGCGCCGATCACGCCATCAGCGACGTTCTGAACACCAGGGCAACCGCCGTCGACCGATACGATCAGAACGTCGTTCTCACGGCCCATGGACTTCAGCGCTTCATAGGCACCAGCTGCAGCGGGTTCGTTGATGGTGTAAACAACGTTCACCTCGGGATCCTTCTGCAGAAGGTTCTCCATCGCGGTACGGCCGCCTTCTTCGTTACCGTTGGTTACGTCGTTGCCAACGATACGCGGATCGTCTTCGTCACCGATGTCGGTGGGGTTTTTGATGTCGACGCCAAAGCCCTGCAGGAAGCCCTGGTTACGCAGATAGTCGACCGAGATTTCCGAGGGGTTCAGGTCGAGCATCGCGATCTTCGCGTTCGCTGCGTCGTCACCCATCTTGGCCTTGGCCCACTGACCGATCATCTCGCCAGCTTTGAAGTTGTCGGTGGCGAAGGTCGCGTCTGCGGTGTCTGCGGGCTCGAACGGGGTGTCCAGCGCGATCACCAGCAGGCCGTTCTCACGCGCTTGGGTCACAACAGGTGCCAGAGCGCGGCTGTCGGTGGGGGTGATCAGGATGCCCTTGGCACCCGATGCGATGCAGGTTTCAACAGCAGAGACTTGGCTTTCCACGTCACCGTCGATCTTGCCTGCGAATGTCTGCAAGTTAATGCCGTTGGCTTCTGCGCCAGCAACCGCGCCTTCCTTCATTTTCACGAAGAACGGGTTGGTGTCGGTTTTGGTGATCAGGCACGCGCCAACTTCGTGGCCCGCTGCCATTGCGGGGGCTGCTGCGATCGATGCGGCGACGGCTGCGCCTGCCAGCAGAGCGGTTTTGATGGTGGTCTTCATAAGTCTTCCTCCCAAGTAAACTTCGACCGTCCTCTCGGTCGTCGGATCGGCATTGCTGCCACCCTTGGCGCAAAGAAAACCGATTCACTCGCGTTCGTCAATAAATAAATCAAGTTGATTTAATATTGACAGAACGGTTCAGATTTTGAAGCTTGTGGGAATTGAGCAGGCGCAATACTCAGAGCGCCTGAGGGAGAAAGAATGGCCAGTTCCACACTCGACGCTACTGTAAATAAGGCGGTAGGCCACGTTCGCGGGTCTAATCAAACGGGTGTGCGCGCGCACAACGAACGGTTGGTTCTCACGCTCATTCGTCAGTACGGACCCATGGCCAAAGCTGAAATCGCACGTCAGACCGGTCTGTCGGCTCAGACTGTTTCGGTGATCATGCGATCTCTCGAAGCAGACGGTCTGGTCACCAAGGGCGAGCCGATACGGGGTAAGGTAGGGCAACCTTCGGTCCCGATCAAATTGCGTCAGGACGGCGCCTTCTTTTTGGGGCTGAAGGTTGGTAGGCGTAGTCTAGATTTGGTGCTCACAGATTTTCTGGGCACGATTCTCAATCGCGTTCAGTTAACCCACCATTTTCCGACACCAGACGGCGTTGTCATGTTTGCCAATCATGGGATCACCCAGCTGCTTAGCCAGCTCACGGACGAAGAGCGTGGTCGAGTGGCAGGTATGGGAATCGCAGTGCCATTCCGTTTGTGGGATTGGGCCAAGTCGCTGGGTCTCGAGGATGATGCCATGGACGACTGGCGCACCCGTGATATCCGAGAGGAGATCGAGGCGCGCTGTGATTTCCCCGTTTTCCTGCAGAATGACGCGTCTGCGGCCTGTAGCGCGGAGGTCGTCTTTGGGGATGCCGAGGACAGGTCAAACGACTTCGTCTACTTCTTTATCGGGTTCTTCGTCGGCGGCGGTCTTGTTTTGGACAACACAGTCTACACGGGCAAGTCCGGCAATGCTGGCGCGGTCGGGTCGATCCCGATTTCGTTCACCAAGACGAATTTGACCCAGTTGGTTGACGTGGCCTCGTTGTCCTGCCTCGAGAACGCTATGACCAGCAATGGGTTGTCTGCAGATGTGATCTGGGCCAACCCGAACGACTGGCATGTCCCACGCGCGCTTGTGGAAACATGGATAGAAGAGGCGAGCCAAGGTCTGGCCTATGCCATCGCGTCGGCATCTTCTTTGATCGACTTTGGGTGCGCGATGATCGACGGCTGGATGCCCGCCGCAGTTCGCGAGGAACTGGTCAAACGCACGATCCAAAAAGCCAGCATGCTCAATACAGCGGGGATCGAGTTGCCCACCGTGCGGTGCGGCACCATTGGCAGCGATGCACGCGCCCTGGGCGCGGCAAGTCTACCGCTGTCCGAACGCTTCCTCGTGGATCGCAACGCGCTGATGAAGGGCTGATCAGCCCTCGGCACGTTTGAATGCAGGCGCGGTGAGTTTCGGGCGCCGGACCATGATGATGGCTGGGTTCTCGACGCCATCTTCGGCCACAGTGCGGGCCAGATCCCCCAAGGTGGTTTTCCAGATTTTCTCGTCAGAGTGGCTGGCGCGTGTCACAATCTCGACCGTGCAATCGACTGGGGCCCCGTTCCGTACCAAGGTTTCTGCGATCTCGTCTGCGCGGGCGACCGCCATGTAGAGCGCGAGGGTCGCGCCCTCGTTCAGCATGCGCCCCCAATCAGGGTTCGGCGCGCCGGGACGGCAGGTGCCGGTGGAGAAAACGACATGGTCGGTTTGCCCACGTTCGGTCAGAGCGCGATTGATCGACGCCGCCGCTGCACTGGCCGAGGTCACGCCGGGCACGATCTCGACCTCGATACCTGCGGTTTCAGCTGCAGCCATTTCTTCGGTACTGCGTCCAAAGAGCGAGGGATCGCCGGATTTCAGACGAACCACTTTCTTACCCTGCTTGGCGCTGGCGACGATGACTTGGTTGATTTTGTCCTGCGGCCAGCTGTGCGCGCCAACCTCTTTGCCGACGAAAACGCGTTCGGAATCGCGGCGAGCCAGTTCCAGAACTTCGGGATCGACCAAACGGTCATAGTAAATGATGTCGGCTTCTTGCAAACGCGCGACGGCGCGCATCGTCAGCAGATCGCGCGCTCCTGGACCAGCACCAACGAGCGCAATGCTCCCCACGGTTGGTTCAGGAACACCGCCAGCCTCGATTTCGGCCTTCAGCATTTGGGCCGCTTCGCGTTCGGCCCCTTGGCGGTGTTTGTCCCAAGCAGGCCCACTGAAGGCCCGACGCCAGAATTCGCGGCGCGCCTCTTTGGGAACACGGAAGGCAACGGCATCGCGCAGACGACCCGCCAGCGCGGCGAAGCCGCCAAGGCGCGGGTCAAGCATGGTCTCAATCTGGGTTTTGATCTGACGACCAAGGACGGGGGCCGTGCCTTCGGTCCCGATGGCGACGACGACCGGATCGCGGTCCACCAGTGATGGCGTGGTCGCGTCGCACAGGTGGGGTTGGTCCACCACATTCACCACAACGCCCGCCTCTTTGGCGATGGCGTGGATGCTGGCGTCGATGCCCGGACAGCCCGAGCCGATAAAGACCAGAGCAGCGCCGCGGAACAGATCCGGCGTGATGGGGCCATCGTAGTGGCTGGCACGGCCGTCGGCCACCAGCGCGGCCAGTTCCGGCTCTAGCTCTGGCGCGGCGAGAACAATCTCGGCCTCGGTCTTGAGGATGAGGCGCGATTTCTGGGCGGCCTGCTCGTCCCCGCCCACAATCACCACGCGGCGCTCCGCCATCGTCAGGAACATGGGAAAGGATTTCATGGCGTCACTCCAGTGATCGTAAAAGTCAGGCCGTTACAGTTGCCGCGCGTTTTGCCCACAGGTCTTGTGCCAGTGCAAGACCTTCGCCGTCGGCAGCGGCACCGACTGCTTCCAATGCAACAGCGGCAGTGCCCAACACGATCGCTTCGGCGTAGGGATCGGCATGGGTGCCTTCCCAGAATTTGGTCAGGTACTCGGCCTCGTGCGGGGTGTCTGTTTCTGACAGGCGCTGATGGACGTCCAGAATCGGTTTCGCAGTGCCGTTCCACAGCTGGCCATCGCGCAGCCCGTGCAAGGCAATCGGCTTTGCGGGGTTGCGCTCGAACTCGCCGCCGCCGCCCTTCAGGACAGACAGTTGCGATTGACCAAGCAGGGCAGATGCCTCGGCTTGAAGGGTCAGGTAGGGCGGATGGAACACGCCCTGAACTTGCGCATCAGCCGTCGCGGGGTTCATCACGCGGCAAGTGGTGTTTATGCAGGACCGGAGGCCCAGAACATCACGCAGCTTCAGCAGCGCCAGCGCCTGCGGTGCAAAGTTTTCCAGCGGCAGATATGCGATCTGACCATCGGCCAGCAGGCGATTCGCATCCGCGTAATCCGCCGCCATCGGGATACCCACAAACGGCAGCGCCGAGCGGACGTCCGCACCCTCGGCCTGATAGCTGTTCCAGCCGTGCAGCAACACCGAATGGCCCGCCATCGCGACGATCCGCGCAGATAGCAGGAACCATGGCAATCCACGGCTGCGTCCTGCGGCATAGGTCGGCCAGTCCAGCGCCGGACGGTCCCCCTGCCATTCGGGCAGCGTAGCGCGAAACGCACGAACGAACCCCTCGATCTCCTGAGGCTCTTCTCCCCTGTACCGCATCAGCATCAGCAATCCGCCGACCGCCTCGGGGGCGCATTCGCCGCGCAGGATGACGCCCATGGCCTCCTGCGCTTCTTCGGCGGTCAGATTGCGACTGCGTCCCGGGCCACGGCCCAGAATGCGGACGAAAGGAGCAAGTTGGTTCATTCAGCAGCCTCCGGAACGGGACGTTTGGCCAACAATTGTGCCAGCTCTGGCCGACAAGAGCCACAGCTTGTTCCCGCTCCGAGTGCCTCACCGATTTGAGCGACCGAGGTCAAGCCCTGCTCGGTGATTGCGTTGAGGATCGTGTTGATGCCCACGTTCAAGCAGGCGCAGACCGTGGCCCCCGGATCGGGTTGGTCAGCGCCGGGCCGACCTGCCAGCAATTCTGGACCAGCTTTGCCCAATTCCGAAATCACATGGGTGCGAGACAGGGCGACAGGTTCCGGCGCGACGAACAGAACGGCCTGAACGCGGCCTTCTTCCATCAATGCGACGCGGGCGATGCCCTTGGTCGGATCGTCGAACACCACGGCTTCGGCGTTGGGCATGCCAAAAAGCTCGCGGGCATAGTCTTCCCAGTCGTCCTTGATTTGCAGGCCGGCGAGTTCCGCACGGTAGCCAGAGTTGCTGCGGCCCAAGGCCCAGTAGCTGGCATTTGGCGTGAACTCGTTTGCGCTGGCCGCGAAACCGTACCACGTGGCGTCGAAACGCTCGGCTGCGGTGACGCTGGCTTTGCTCTCGGGTTGGCCGGAAACGGGGTCAACATGGGCCGTGACCAAGCGGTCGATGCGGCCTGTGGGGGCGTTCTGGCCGGTCCAGTGAATGGGGGCAAAGATCGATCCGGGCTGTGCGCGGTCGGTGATCAGAACGCGCAGGATCGCCTCGCCATTCGGGTTCGACAGCTGGATCAGGTCTGCATCCGAAACGCCAAGACGTTGAGCATCCATAGGGTGCAACTCGGCAAAGGGTTCGGCAATATGCTGGGTCAGGCGCGCTGATTTCCCTGTGCGGGTCATCGTATGCCACTGGTCGCGCACCCGTCCGGTGTTCAGGCGGAAGGGCAATTCGGCGGTCGGCTGGGACTGCGGTGCACGGTGGGTCAGCGGCAGCATCCGGCCCTTGCCCGACGGGGTAAAGAACTTGCCATCGCCGAACATCCGGCCGGTCGGGCCGTTCGAGGTCACGGGCCAGCGCTGGGGCTTCATCCCGTTGTATTCGGCGTCGCTGATGTCGCGCAGACCAGAGATGTCGAAGTCGCGGCCCATATCTGCGGCTAGTCCCGAAAGCGCTGCGTATTCGCGGAAAATCTCGGCGCCGGTTTCGTAGTCGAACGCTTCGGTGTAGCCCATGCGGCGGCCTACGTCGGCGATGATCGCCCAATCGTGACGCGCCAGACCGGGCGCCGGCAGAACAGCGCGCTGGCGGCTGATGGTGCGGTCAGAGTTCGTGACCGTGCCGTCCTTTTCCCCCCATCCAGTGGCGGGCAGGACCAGATCAGCCAGCTTTGCGGTGTCGGTCTGATCTGTCAGGTCGCTGACGACCACGAAGTCACAGTCGCGGATGGCATTCGCCACGGCGTCGGCTTCGGGTAGGGAGACGGCGGGGTTGGTGCACATGACCCACAGCGCCTTGATCTTGCCGTCGGACATGGCGCGGAACATGTCCACCGCCTTCAGACCTGCCTTTTCGGGCATTCGCGGCGCGTTCCAGAAGTTCTGGACCACATGACGGTGCTCGGCGTTCTCAATATTCAAGTGGCAAGCCAGCATATTGGCCAGACCGCCAACTTCGCGACCGCCCATGGCGTTGGGCTGACCGGTGACGCTGAAGGGACCCATGCCCTCGCGGCCGATGCGGCCGGTGGCGAGGTGGCAGTTCAGGATCGCGTTCACCTTGTCACTGCCCGAGGAGGACTGGTTCACGCCTTGGCTGAACACGGTCACGACCTTTTCGGTGCCGATCCACATATCGGCAAAGGCCTGCATATCCGCAGGGGACAGGCCGGTCACGGCGGGATTGTTTGCCATCGCGGACTGGAGCGCATCGTCGAAGCCCTCGACATGGCTGTCCACAAAGTCTTGATCCACGGCACCACGCTCGGCGATTTCCGCGAGCAGGTAGTTGAACAGGGCCACGTCACTGCCCGGCTGCAACGCCAGATGCAGATCGCTGAGGTCAGAGGTCGCCGTGCGGCGAGGATCGACGGTGATCACACGCATCTTGGGGTTCTCGGCCTTGGCTGCCGCGACGCGCTGGTACAGCACGGGGTGGCACCACGCGAGGTTCGAGCCGACCAGAACCAGCAGATCGCAGGTTTCCAGATCCTCGTATACGCCTGGGACGGTGTCGGTGCCGAACGCGCGCTTGTGGCCAGCCACGGTCGAGGCCATGCACAGGCGCGAATTGGTGTCGATGTTGGCCGAGCCGATGAAACCTTTCATCAACTTATTGGCCACATAGTAATCCTCGGTCAGCAGCTGACCCGAGACGTAGAAGGCCACGGAATCGGGCCCATAGCGGTCGATCGTGTCCTGAAATTTGCGCGCCACTAGGTCCAGCGCGTCGTTCCATGGGACATCTTTGCCATGCAGCTTGGGCTGCAGCAAGCGACCGTCCAGATCAACTGTTTCTCCAAGGGCAGAGCCCTTGGAGCACAGGCGGCCAAGGTTCGCAGGGTGGTTGGGGTCACCCTTGACGGTCAGGCCACCAGCAGTGTCGGGCGTCGCAAGAACGCCGCAGCCGACGCCGCAATAGGGGCAGGTGGTGCAGACCGTCGCGCCAGCTGCCATCGGGCCGGAACGGCGGGGAACGGAGTGGGGAAGATCTGCACCATCCATTATGCTGCTACCTTGTTGATTTCGCTCAAGTCCATGAGGACGCGGCCATTTTCGACGCGGGCGGGGTAGGTGGCGATCTGACCTTCGTCAGCGCCCTGAGCCTCGCCGGTTTCCAGACTGAACACCCAGTTGTGCAGGGGGCAGGTCACGGACTTGCCGTGGACGATGCCCTCGGACAGGGGGCCGCCCTTGTGGGGGCAGCGGTCCGAGGTCGCGAAGACTTCGTCAGCGTCGGTGCGGAACACCGCGATACAGCCCGCGTGGGTTTTCACGATCCGTGCGCCGCGCACGGGGATGTCTTCCAGTGCGGCGATGTCGGTCCAGCTCATTCTGCAGCCTCCAGGGTGAAATCTGCGATGGGGGCGAAGCGCTCGGCCTTCTGGGGCTCTGCCAGATCCGCCCACGGATCCTTGCGATAGATGGATTGGGACAGCTCGAACCGTTCGGCCAGCGCCTTGCGGTTGGCCAGATCGTCCACGACCTGTTCCTTGACCCAATCAAGGCCGACTTTGGCGACCCACTTGTAGGCACGGTCCAGATACTTCGCGTTCTCGCGGTAGATCTGGATAAAGGCGCAGGTCAGCTCCAGCGCTTCCTCTTCGGTCGGCACTTTGGCAAGGAATTCGGTTTCCTTGACGTCCATGCCCGCCGCGCCAGCGACGCTGACCTCGTACCCTGAGTCCACACAGATGATGCCGACGTCCTTGCAGGTCGCCTCGGCGCAGTTGCGCGGGCAGCCAGATACCGCCAGCTTGACCTTGTGCGGAGTCCACGAGCCCCAGAGTGCTTTCTCCAGCTTGATCCCCAGACCTGTCGAATCCTGCGTGCCAAAGCGGCAGTGATCCGTGCCCACACAGGTTTTCACCGTGCGCAGACCTTTGGAATACGCGTGGCCCGAGACCATGCCCGCCTGATTGAGGTCGTACCAGATGCCGGGCAGGTCTTCTTTCTCAATGCCAAGTAGGTCGATGCGCTGGCCGCCGGTCACCTTGACGGTCTTGGCGTTGTACTTCTCGGCGGCGTCGGCGATCGCGCGCAGTTCGTCAGGGGTGGTGATCCCGCCCCACATGCGCGGCACGACCGAATAGGTGCCGTCTTTCTGGATGTTCGCGTGGTTGCGCTCGTTCACAAAACGCGACTGCGGGTCGTCCTGATACTCCACCGGCCAGTCGGCCAGCAGGTAGTAGTTGATCGCCGGACGGCAGACATGGCAGCCGTTCACGGTTTTCCAACCCAGTTCCTGCCAGACGGTTTGTTGGGATTGCAGTTCCTGCGATTTGATCAGGCGGCGGACGTCCTCGTGGGACAGGTCGGTACAGCCACATACGGACTGCGATGCCGGCATGACGAAATCATCGCCCAATGTCACCGCCAGAACCTGTTCGACTAGTCCGGTGCAGGTCCCGCAGGACGCGCTGGCCTTGGTCGTGGCGCGGATGCCCGCCAAGTCGTGCGCCCCCGCATTGATTGCGTCAACGATCTGACCTTTACAAATGCCGTTGCAGCCGCAGATTTCTGCGTCAGCCGGTAAGGCTGCAACGGCCGCCATAGGGTCCACAGAGGCGCCCCCTTGGTAGGCCGGACCAAAGATCAACGTCTCCCGCATATCCGAGATATCGGTGCCGTCTTTCATCATGCCGTAGAACCAGTTGCCGTCGGCAGTGTCGCCATACATTACGGCGCCGATGATCTTGTTGTCCTTGATCACAACGCGCTTGTAGACGCCGCGGGCGGGGTCGCGGAACACGATGTCCTCGCGGTCGGTGCCCTCGGCAAAGTCGCCGGCGCTGAACAGATCACAGCCTGTGACTTTCAGCTTGGTCGAGATTTCGCGGGGCTGGAAGGCTGCCTCTTCGCCCATCAGGGTTTTGGCGACAACTTTGGCTTGGTCATAGAGCGGTGCCACCAGACCAAAAACCGCGCCGTTGTGTTCGACACATTCGCCAAGCGCCAGAACGTCGGGGTCCGAGGTGATCATCTGATCATCCACGTGGATGCCGCGACCGACCGCCAGACCTGCCTCGGCAGCTAGCTTGGTGTTGGGGCGGATACCGACCGCCATGACCAGCAGATCACAGGGCAGTTCGGTACCGTCGTCCAGTAGCAGGGCGCGGACCTTGCCATCCTCTCCGAGAATCTCCTTGGAGTTCGCCTGACATTTGACGGTGATGCCCTTGTCCATCAGAGCGCGGCGCAGCAGGTAGCCCGCGGGCTCGTCCAACTGGCGCTCCATCAGGTGGCCCATGATATGCACCACGGTCACTTCGATGCCGCGCGCGGCCATGCCAGCTGCAGCCTCGAGGCCCAACAGGCCGCCACCGATCACGACGACTTTGGACCCTGCGGGCATGTTCATCATGCGCTCGGTATCTTCGAGATCGCGGTAGGCGATGACGCCTTTCAGATCGTGACCGGGCATCGGGATGATGAACGGATTAGAGCCAGTCGCGAAAACCAGCTTGTCGTAGCTCACTTCGCTGCCGTCGTCTGCGCGCACGATCTTGGCGGCGCGGTCGATTTCGGTGACGCGTGTGCCGAAATGGGTGTCGACGCCGTGCTGCAGGTACCAGGCTTCGTCATGGGTGACGATTTCTTGGTAGGTCTTTTCGCCCGACAAAACAGGGCTGAGCATGAGGCGGTTATAATTGCCGCGGGGCTCGGCGTTGAACAGGGTCACATCCCAGTCCGCACCGGCCTCGAAGAGGTGCTCTAGTGCACGGCCAGAGGCCATACCTGCACCGATCACAACGAGTTTCTGTGTCATCACCAAAACTTCCAAAAGGGTTTCTGTCCTGCGTGCCGCGTTGATCTGAAGCTGCGGCTGCTGGTGTCTTCGTCGTAGGCGGCCATCTTCATCACCGTGGCCATGGTGCTGTATGTCTCGTCCCAAGCCATTTCGGCCTCTTGGTGGAAATCCTCTTCCAGAGCGCGGGCGAGGGTGCGCATGAGCGATGCGCCGACCTTGTCGTAGTCATCGGGTTGCACCCCGTAGGCCACGTGCCGTTTCGCCAGTTCTTCCACCATTGGGATGGTCGTCTCTAGGTCGTTGAGCCCCTTTACCAAGGCAGACAGGGCGGCCATCAGCTTCTTGCCCTGCTGTTCGGTATCGACCCGCTCGAAATAGGGTCTGACTTCGGGTGCCGATGCGAACAGATCATCGTAGAAGTGCCGGGCAAAAGCCTCTGACTGGGGCTCGATTTTGGCAAAGGTTTCTTCAACGAGACTGATGGCAAAGGGGGTCATTCTTACTCCGCGGCGATCGCCTTTGGCGCTTTGGGTTTTGGTTTGGCGCCGTGTTCGTACTCCTCAAGGAAGTCGAGAACTTCCTGTCGGTATGTGTAGTAGTCCGGATGCTCGAGGAGCGCCTTACGCGTGCGGGGGCGCGGCAGGTCGACATCCACGATCTTGCCGATGGTGGCCTGCGGCCCGTTGGTCATCATGACCACGCGGTCGGCCAGCAGGATCGCTTCGTCGACATCGTGGGTCACACAGATCGCGGTCACCTTGGTGCGCGACCAGACTTCCATGAGCACTTCTTGGAGTTCCCAGCGGGTCAGCGAGTCCAGCATGCCAAAGGGTTCATCCAGCAGAAGCAGCTTGGGCGACAGGGCGAAGGCGCGGGCAATACCCACACGCTGCTTCATGCCGTTCGACATGGAGCTGGCTTCTTTGTCCATCGCATCAGCCAGACCAACACGCTCGAGGTAGTACTCGACCACGTCCTGACGCTCTGCCTGAGACGCGCGGGGGTAAACCTTGTCCACACCGATTGCCACGTTCTCTTTGGCGGTCAGCCAAGGGAACAGGTTTGGCGACTGGAACACAACCGCGCGCTCGGGGTCGGCGCCTTCGACATGGCGTCCGTCGAGTTTGATCGCGCCTTTGGAGATGTCGTTCAGACCTGCGGCCATGGTCAGAACGGTGGATTTACCACAGCCCGAGTGACCGATGAGGCTGATGAACTCGCCGCGGTTTACCTTGAGGTCGAAATCCTCGACCACGGTAAGCGGGCCCTTGGGTGTGGGGTAGATTTTATGCAGCTGGCTGAAGTCGAGGAAACGCTCTTCGATCAGGCCCTCTTGTGCATCCTTGACTACTGTCGGAACGCCATGGATCGGGGTGACGTTGGGCAGTTGGCGGGTGCCTTCGACTTTGGCTTCGATGCCGACGTCCATCAGGTAGTTGGTCACCTGCATGCGCAGTTGCTTGAAGGTTTCGTCGTGGTTCATCGCCATCCGGTCACGGGGACGGGGGATGGAAACGCGCACTTCGTCGCCCAAGGTGCCATCGGGGTTCAGCGGGATGATGCGGTCGGCCAAAAGGATGGCTTCGTCCACGTCGTTGGTGATCAGGACACAGGTCTTCTTATCAGTGTTCCAGATCGCCTCGATCTCGTCGCCCAAGTTGGCGCGGGTCAGAGCGTCCAATGCGGACAGAGGCTCGTCCAACAGCAGAACATCAGGGTTCATCGCCAGAGCGCGGGCCACGTTTACACGCTGCCGCATACCGCCAGACAGTTCGGCCGGGCGGCGGGTGGTAGCGTGGCTCAGCCCGACCATCTGGATGTAATGAGCAACCTTCTCTTCTTTTTCTGCCTTGGGCATCTTGGGGAAGACGGTGTCCATCGCCAGCATGACGTTGCCGTGCACGGTGAGCCAAGGCATCAGCGAGTAGTTTTGAAAGATCACGCCGCGCTCGGGGCCAGGGCCAGTAATTTCCTTGCCGCGGTAGGTGACGCCGCCAGTGGTGGGCTTTTCGATGCCCGCCATCAGGTTGATCAAGGTGGTCTTGCCGGTGCCCGAGAAGCCGAGGAGAACGAGGAACTCGCCCTCTTCGACATTCAGGTTGATGTTCTTCAGAACGTGGGTGGTATGCTCACCCGTGCCGAAGCTTTTGGAGACATTCTTGAATTCGATGACAGCCATATCGATCACCGGTTGTTCGAGAAGGTGAAGGCGGCTTGGATCGCGTACATCAGACGGTCAAGGGCGAAGCCGATGATGCCGATGGTGAACACAGCTACCATGATACGAGCGAGCGAGCTGGACGAACCGTTCTGGAATTCATCCCAGACGAATTTGCCGAGACCGGGGTTCTGGGCCAGCATTTCGGCCGCGATCAGAACCATCCAGCCTACACCGAGCGACAGACGCAGACCGGTGAAGATCAGGGGCAGAGCCGAGGGTAGAACCAGCTTGGTGATCTTGGTGTAGGTATTCATTTTCAGAACTTTGGACACGTTGATCAGGTCTTTGTCTATCGAGGCCACGCCAAGCGCGGTATTGATCAGGGTCGGCCACAGCGAACACAGGGTCACGGTGATCGCCGAGGTCAGGAACGCTTTGTCGAACCAACCGTCTGAAGTGGTGTAGGTGGCCGACACGACCATGGTTACGATAGGCAGCCATGCCAGAGGAGAGACGGGCTTGAAGATCTGGATGATCGGGTTCAGCGCGGCGTTCGCATAGGGCGACAGGCCAGCCATGATCCCGAGCGGTACAGCAACGACAGTCGCCAGCAAGAAACCGAAGAACACGGTTTTGATCGAGGTCCAGATCTGCTGGTAGTAGCTGGGCGCGCCGGTGTATTCGATGTTCTTGACCTTGTCGGCTTGACCGGCGGCGATCAGTTTTTCGTTGCGGGCGTCTAGGCGCTCTTCGAATTGTGCTTTCTTGGCGGCTTTGGCTTCGGCGTCTTCGTGCAGGTTAACTGCTTCTTCCCACACAGCAGCGGGGCCGGGGACGGCACCAAGCGAGGTTTGAACCTGCGGCGCAAGCGTGCCCCAGAGCACGAGGAAGGCCAAAATGGCCAGGACGGGGGTTCCCAGCAGGCGCCAGATTTCTTTGGCTTGGGCCTGAGGGTTGTCGCCAGCGGCGGCGCGCAGGATCGGTGTGACCCAGCCTAGACCCAGAACGGTCAGCCATTTGTCGGCGGAATTGATGCGGGTAAAGAGTTTGGCGCGGCGGGCCTCGCGGGCCTGTGCGGCTGCAAACTCAGGATCGGCGATGGTCATATGCGGGGCTCCTGCGGCTGCGGAAGAGGTGAGGAATGAACGGACAGGGAGAAAAGCAGGGGGCGAAGGACGCCCCCTGAAGTTTCAGGAGTTAGCCTTGGATTTCGGTGCCAACGACAGTCTGGTCGCCCTTCAGGCCGATCGGCAGGCTGTCGAGGTAAGCGTTGGGCGTTTTGCCGTTGTAAGGAATGCCGTCGATGATGTCTTCGGCAGGGGTCTCGGCTTTGTAGCCGTCGCTGTCCCAGGGGAAGTCAGCTTCGTTTGCCAGACCTTCGTCAACCAGAGCGCGCGCCGCTTCGAGGTAGATTTCAGGCTTGTAGACCGACTTTGCGACTTCGTCGTACCAGCTGTCAGGCTTGGCCTCGGAAATCTGGCCCCAGCGGCGCATCTGGGTCAGGTACCAGACCGCGTCCGAGTAGTAGGGGTAGGTCGCGTTGTAACGGAAGAACACGTTGAAGTCGGGAACTTCGCGCTTGTCACCTTTTTCGTATTCGAAGGTGCCGGTCATCGAGTTCGCGATCACGTCGTAGTCAGCGCCGACGTATTCAGGACGCGACAGGATTTCCACCGCTTCGGGGCGGTTGGCGTTGTCGTTCTCGTCCAGCCACATGGCCGCACGGATCAGGGCCTTCACAACCGCTTTGGTGGTGTTGGGGTACTCTTCGGCAAACTCGTTCGTGATGCCGAAAACCTTCTCGGGGTTGTTCTTCCAGAGTTCGTAGTCGGTGATGACCGGAACGCCGATGCCTTTGAATACGGCCTGCTGGTTCCAAGGCTCACCCACGCAGTAACCGTAGATGGTGCCGGCCTCGAGGGTCGCGGGCATCTGAGGCGGAGGGGTTACAGACAGCAGAACGTCTGCTGCGATTTGACCCGAGATGTTGTCGGTGCTGTAGTAGCCGGGCTCCAGACCACCTGCAGCCAGCCAGTAGCGCAGTTCGTAGTTGTGGGTCGAAACGGGGAAGACCATGCCCATGTTGAAGGGCTTGCCTTCGGATTTGTACTTCTCAACAACGGGCTTCAGAGCCGACGCGCTGATGGGGTGTACGGGCTTGCCGTCGTCGCCAACGGGAATGTTGGGCTTCATCTCTTCCCAGATTTCGTTGGAAACGGTGATGCCGTTGCCGTTCAGGTCCATCGAGAAGGGGGTGATGATGTGTGCTTCGGTGCCGAAGCCGATGGTCGCCGCCAGAGGCTGACCGGCCAGCATGTGCGCACCGTCCAGTTTGCCGTCGATCACGCCGTCCAGCAGAACTTTCCAGTTTGCCTGTGCTTCCAAAGTGACGAACAGACCTTCGTCAAGGAAGTAGCCCTGTTCGTATGCTACCGCGAGGGGCGCCATGTCGGTCAGCTTGATAAAGCCGAAGGTCAGTTCGTCTTTCTCGAGGTCCATGCTCTGTGCGTAGGCCGCGCCGGTCAGGGCGGTGCTCGCAGCGAGGGCCATCACGAATTTCTTCATTCTTTACTTCCTCTGTTGGTAGGTGCCGTTCGTTCCGGCAAAACGCAAAAAGCCGCTGACACGCATCGCGAGGGAGGATCGCGACGGGTCGAGCGGCTTTGCTCAAAGATTTTCCCGATCAATGGGAGAATTCTGTATCAGACGTAGCGTCTTTGCTGCATCTGCATCCATATTGCGGCGCGATTTATGAGTCTGGAAGTCGCAAATTTAAAAATGTTCCGTTTCGCCGCAGTTCAGCATTCGGAAATGCCGCACTTGCACAATTCATGAGCACCCTTCAGCGTAAAGGTCGAAAACCGCGCCATCAAAGAAACGGTCGCGCTCCAGAATCAGCGATCCTTTGGCGCTTGCGGCGGGTTCCGGTTGGTCGATTGCGCCTTCAACTTTCTCGGATGCGCCGGGCAGGGCGGCCGTCGTTTCAGCGAGTGCTTTGCGATAAAGATCGGTTCGGAAGACGTCCCGTGCCGTGCTCATTGCGCCTGATGGTTCAAAGCCGAGACGGGTCGCCATGCGCTGCGCGATCCATGCGGCTTGGGATTTCCAAGGGAAGGTCGCCGCACCTTTGTGGAACTCGATGAAATTCGGCACGTGCCGCTCCTCACCGCGCTGGTTTACAATCAGCTGACCGGACAAAGTGCGGTCGATGACTTCACGTGAAACGTTCAGCACATCCTTGCGGCTCAGGATCTCTGTCGCGGTCGTGTGGCTGTCAGGGTCCGAGAGCCAGCGACCTGCACGCCAGACGGCTCGGATAAGGCGCTGCGCCAATTCGGAACGGTCAGCGATCCAGTCCTTGCGCATGGCAAGGATCTTTTCGGGTGCAAAATTCCAGATCGCAGAGGTGGGCAGGATCAATTCGCCATACCCACGTTCCACTGCGATCGAACCCCACGGCTCGCCCACGCAGAAGGCATCGATTTCCCCGCTCGCCACAGCATTCGCCATAAGTGGCGGTGGAACCGTGCGGATTTCCAGTCCCTGCGGAGCCGCATATCCTAGCGCGCTCAGCCAGTAGTACAGCAGCTCTGCGTGCATCGAGAAGGGGAAGGGCACACCGATCCGCAGGCGCGCGCCTTTGGATGTCATCATCGCGTGGCCAATGCTGGTCGCATCGCGAAAATCGAGCGTAGCGCCGTTGCTTCGCATCTTTTCCGCCAACGAAATGCTGACACCAATGACGTTGCCGTTCACCGAAGTGGTCATCGCTGCATGTAGGGGCGGCAGCGCCCCACCTAAACCCAGCGATAGCGCCACGGGGACAGGCGCTAGCATGTGGGCCGCATCGACGCGGCCAAATGCCAGCATGTCCCGCAAACTGGACCAAGAGGGCGCCTTCTCAAAGCTCAGGTCTAGTCCCTCTTGGGCGGCGAACCCCATCTCCTGCGCCATCAGTAGCGGTGCAGAGTCCAGTAGAGGAATGTATCCGACGGTCAGCTCAACTTTCTTCATCCAAGAAGCCCCGCTGCTGTGACAAGGGCTGAGGCCACATCAACAACCCGTTTGTTCTGGTCCATCGCTGTTTTCCTGAGCAAGCTATAGGCAGCATCCTCGTCAATCCCACGAGCTTTCATCAGCAAGCCCTTGGCACGGTCGATCACTTTGCGCTCTTCGAGGGCGCGCTTGGTCGTCTCCAATTCCTTGCGGACACGGCTAAACATGTGAAAGCGGGTGATCGCGGCATCAAGGATGGGTTTGACCCGATCCGCGCGTAGTCCATCCACCACATAGGCGGAGACGCCAGCTTCGATCGCAGCCTTGGTCATGGCGTCGTCGGATTGGTCGACGAACATCGCGACCGGACGTTCCAGCGGGGTCGAGGCGATCGACAGTTCTTCGATAATATCGCGCGAGGGGTTGGCCAGATCGACCAGCACTACATCGGGGTTAAAAGACGCGACCGCGCGGGCAAGGCCCGTGCTCTCGGCAATGACGCGGATGTCGTAGTTCCCAGCAGCTTTGAGGCTGTCGATAATCTGGAGGGCGCGGTTCTTGTCAGGCTCGACCAGCACAATGGAGAGGGGGCTCGCTTCGGGAGGCATGGCACTCGCACTTTGTCAGACAGTCCTGTGAGTCCTGCCTGCCTGTTAGGCGAAGTGACACTCATCTTTGCGTGAAAACACCGCCAAACAGGGGGTTGCTTGGCGGTGTGATTGTTTCATGAGCGTATTTGCGTAAATTATGTGCGACGCATGTCTAGGGTGATGGGGAAGTCTGGATGCGTGCCGAGGAACGAGGGCGTTTGGCCTGGTGCCAAGTCCGCCCCCGGGAAGAAACGCGCCATACGACGGCCTTCGGCCTCGAGTGCGTTGATCGGACGATTGTCGTGCGAGCGTCCGCCAGGGTGGAACGTGTGATAGGTCGCGCCGCCAATAGAGACACCGTTGTAAGGATCGTAAATCACCAGACGCAGCGGGCCATGGGCCGGAATTGTCGGGTGCAGCGCTTTCCAAGGTTGCCACGACCGGAACCGGATACCAGCCACGTGCGAGCCGTCAGACATCTTGGTCACCGGCACCACGACCCCGTTGCACAGCAGCTGATAGCGGCTGGCGTCGAAGTTTTGCAGCTGGACCTCGACTCGCTCGACCGAGCTGTCCACATACCGTGCGGTGCCGCCGGGCACGCCTTCTTCGCCAAGGACGAGCCAAGGTTCGATGGCGTTGCGGATGGTCATGGTCGTGTCGCCAACCTTGGACTGCCCTGCGACGGGGAAGCGGAAGTTCAGCTGCGCCTTGTACCATTCAATGTCGAAAGGAACGCCGTGGGCGTTAGATAGGTCATTCAGGACAGTTTTGAAGTCGTCCCATAGCGGGGTCGGCAGCAGGTAGCTGTCATGCAGATGGGTGCCCATAGGTTTGAGCGAGCCGCGATACGGCTCTTCCCAGAACCACGCGATCAGGCCGCGGATGATCAGGGCTTGGGCCATGCTCATTTGCCAATGGGGCGGCATTTCAAACCCGCGGAACTCGACCAGACCCAAGCGGCCGGTGGGGCCGTCGGGCGAGTAGAGTTTGTCGATGCAAATCTCGGCGCGGTGGGTGTTGCCTGTGCTGTCCACCAGCAGGTTGCGGAAGATCCGGTCCACCAGCCAAAGGGGCGGGTTCTGGCCCAGACGGTCCAGTTCCTTGAGCGCAATCTCCATTTCATAGAGCGCATCGTGCCGCGCCTCGTCTAGGCGTGGGGCCTGCGAGGTCGGGCCAATGAAGAGGCCGGAGAACAGGTAGGACAGCGACGGGTGGTTCTGCCAATAGCGGATGATCGACCCCAGAACATCAGGGCGGCGCAAGAATGGACTGTCCGCGGGGGTGTTGCCTCCGACCACGATGTGGTTGCCGCCTCCCGAGCCGACAGGGCGGCCGTCAATCTGGAAAGTGGTCGAATCCAGCCCGCACTGACGCGCTTCTTCGTACAGGACTTCGGTGATCTCGCTCAGTTGGTCCCAGCTTTGGGCAGGATGGATGTTGACCTCAATCACGCCGGGGTCGGGGGTTACTTTGATCACGTTCAGGCGCGGATCGTGGGGCGGCTCGTAGCCTTCGATCCGGATGGGTTCGCCGCTGGCTGCCGAGGCTTCCTCGATCGCCTCGATCAGATCGATATAGGCCTCTCCCGAGGGGGTCGGCGGCAGGAAGACCGTCAGCTTTCCATCGCGTGGTTCGACCGACAGTGCGGTGCGCGCGTAGTTGCCGGGGCTAGATACCAGCGAACCAGAGCCGACCCAATCCTGCTGGGACCGGATGCGCATCTGACGCAGGTTTTCCTCGGCTTTTTTATCGACGTCTTTCTCGGTTTCCGGCTCCAGCTCGCGGGGCTGGGTCATCGGATCGCGATACATTTCGGGATCGGCTGCCGGATAGGCGTTTAGTGCAGTCAGAGGCAGACGGAAGCCTGCTGGGCTGTCACCTGGGATCAGGAAAATCTGGCCACGCCGCGTTGTCCATCGGGTGGCTTGCCAGCGGAAACGGCGCTTGGGACGCTTGTCCTCGGCCTGCGCGAGCTGCAGGGGTAGGACATAGGCGACGGGGTCTTTGAAGCCTTTGTCAAAGACGCGGGCCAGTCGCTGACGGTCCACTGGGTTTTCCAACCGGTTGTCGGCAGGCGACAGGTCGGCAGGCAGCTTGTGCTCCATCTCCATGAACTCAAGCGGATCCTCGTAGGCAGGCATGGCTGCCTCGGTCTCGACATCGAGCGCTTGGGTCAGGTGGTTCATAAAGTTTTCGGCCGACTTGTGGTCGGCATTGGTCTGCTTCTCCTCGGCGATGCGACTCATGTCGGACCACACAGGATTGCCATCGCCACGCCAGATCAGCGCAAATGCCCAGCGGGGCAGGGGCTCGCCGGGATACCACTTGCCTTGGCCGTGCTGAATGACACCGCCGGGCGCAAAACGGTCGCGGAGTTTGCGGATCAGTCTGTCGGCGTAATCGCGTTTGGTCGGCCCAACCGCGCCGATGGTCCATTCGTCGGCGTCACGGTTCATTTCTGACACAAAGGTTGGCTCGCCGCCCATAGTCAGACGCACGTCATTTTCTTGTAGCTTTTTGTCTACAATCTTGCCCGCGCGGTCGATTTCGGACCATTGCGACGGTGTGAGCGGGCGTGTGATACGCGGCGGCTCCGCGATGCGGGTGACCGACATCTCAAAGTCGAACGCCACCTCTGCCGGTTCGTGCGCGCCGGTGATGGGCGCGGCGGACGAGGGCGAGGGCGTACAGGCCAGAGGGATGTGGCCTTCGCCTGCGAACAGACCGGATGTCGGGTCAAGCCCAACCCAGCCCGCGCCGGGCAGGTACACTTCGCACCACGCGTGCAGGTCGGTGAAATCTTCTTCTGGCCCAGAAGGGCCGTCGACTGCCTTTAGATCTGCGGCAAGCTGGATCAGGTAGCCGGACACAAAGCGCGCCGCATAGCCGAAACGGCGGAGCATCGCGACCATGAGCCATGCGCTGTCGCGGCAAGAGCCGAGCGCCTTGCTGACTGTTTCGCCGGGTTTCTGGACGCCGGGTTCCATGCGAACGGTATAGGCGATGGACTGCTGAAGATAGCTGTTCAATGCGACCAGCCAGTCGATGGTCACGCCCTCGGGCTGGGGCGCGTCCTTCATCACCTTTTCAAACGCTTCGCGGTGCTCGGCGGTGTCGTTCGCCTGATCCACCTGCGCCAGATAGGGGGCCAGATCGACGCGCAGTTCCCGCTCGTACTCGAACGGCATTTCCATCGCGGAGTCGTCGAGGAAGAAGTCGAACGGATTGATCGCTACCATTTCGGCGACCAGCGTGACGGTCACGCTCAGCTCCTTGGCCTTCTCCGGAAAGGCCAGACGGGCCTGCCAGTTCGCGAACGCGTCTTGCTGCCAGTTCAAGAAATGGTCTGACGGGGTAATCTGCAGATCGTAACTTTTGATGGGTGTCCGCGTGTGAGGTGCGGGGCGCAGGCGGACGATGTGGGCGCCAAGACCGACCAGCTTGTCATATGAGTAAGTGGTGCGGTGTTTGAGCGAGACAGTAATTGTCATAATTTTGGGCAGTCCGTACGTTTGGTAAGCAAATGGTATGCGATACGCTTGAAGTCTTGGTGTAAACCTGCACCACTCAACCATGGATAGCTAGAGTTATTGGGGGGTTGTGTGGTCGCGTATTACGATGAAATGAAAGACCGCGCAGGAATTAAGCCAGCGTATGCCGATGTGGCCGAATGGGCCAAGGCGACAACAGCTGAGGATCTGCGACTTCGCCAGAACGAGGCGGAAGGTCTGTTTCGAAGAAATGGTATTACTTTTGCGGTGTACGGAGAGGGGGGCGACCCCGAGCGACTGATCCCGTTTGATTTGATGCCCCGCGTGTTTTCCTCGAGCGAGTGGGACGTGATTGAACGCGGTTCGATCCAACGCGCTCGCGCGCTGAACGCCTTTTTGACCGATGTTTACGGTAAGCGCGAGTTTATCAAAGCCGGTAAGATACCCGCCCGTCTGGTCGAAGGTAACCCCGCCTACGAGCCGATTATGCAGGGCATTCAGCCGGTCGGTGACATCTTCTCGCACATCATTGGCGTCGATTTGGTGCGTACCGGACCTGACGAGTTCAACGTGCTCGAGGACAACTGCCGCACGCCATCTGGCATCTCATATGTTTTGCAGAACCGCGAAGTGATGCAGCGCATCATGCCGTCGATGTTCCGTAGCGGGCAGGTTCGTCCGGTTGATCATTATGGCGATATGTTGGCCGCCGCGATGCAGTCCGTCGCCCCCGACGACTGCGACGGCCGACCCACATTAGCGATTCTGACGCCTGGCCACTATAACTCGGCCTATTTCGAGCATAGCTTCCTCGCTGATATTATGGGCATCGAACTAGTCGAAGGGCAGGATTTGTTCGTTGAGAACGACATGCTCTTTATGCGGACGATCCGCGGGCCAGAGCGAATCCACGTTCTGTATCGCCGGATCGATGATGCATTCTTGGATCCCGAAGCCTTTAATCCCGACAGTATGCTGGGTGTGCCAGGTCTGATGCGGGCCTATGCGGCTGGCGGTGTGACCATCGTCAATGCCCCTGGCGCGGGCGTAGCGGACGACAAGGCAACTTATGTCTATGTGCCGGAAATGATCCGCTTCTTCCTTGGCGAAGAGCCGATCTTGCCGAACGTAGAGACGTGGCAGTGTGCGGACGAATCCGAGTGCAAATACGTGCTGGATAATCTGTCTGAACTGGTGGTGAAAGAAGTCCACGGTTCGGGTGGTTACGGCATGCTGATTGGCCCGAAATCGACCAAGGCCGAGATCGAGAAGTTCGAAGGCCTGATCAAGGCGAACCCCGGTAACTACATCGCGCAGCCCACCTTGGCGCTGTCGACGGTCCCGTCACTCAGCGAAGAAGGACTCGCTCCGCGCCATGTGGACCTGCGCCCGTTTGTGATCTCGGGTAAGGGCAAAACGGAACTTATTCCGGGTGGTCTGACCCGTGTGGCCCTGCGTGAGGGCTCGCTTGTGGTGAACTCCAGCCAAGGTGGCGGCGTTAAGGATACGTGGGTTTTGCGAGGGGATCGTTTGTAATGCTGAGCCGTACCGCACAAGGACTGTACTGGATGTCGCGCTACGTCGAGCGCGCCGAAAACAACGCCCGTTTGCTGGACGCTGGCCGCCGGATCGAAGGTCTGCCCGGCGCGGAGGCTGCCGGAAATACGGAATGGCCGTCGATTATCATCGCGGCGGGATGTCGTGAAACCTTTGGCGAGACGTTGGAGGATGCCGACCGCGACAGCGCGACCTTCCATTTGGCGTTCGACAAGGACAACGCGTCGAGCATTCAATCCTGTTTCCACGCCGCGCGGGAAAACGCCCGAGCCATGCGTGGTGCGATAACGTCCGAAGTCTGGACTGCGATAAACACTACATGGGCCGAATTCCGGACCAAGACGATGGCCGATACCGACGAGCGTCGCTATGCGGACTTTGTGGAGAGCGTGCTTGCCGCAAGCTTTACTTTCCGCGGCGCGATCAATTCCACGCTTCTGCGGGACGAGCGCCAGTGGTTCATCGAACTGGGCAAACATATCGAGCGCGCCGATGCGACAGCGCGACTGCTGGATGTGAAATATCACGTGCTGCTCCCCCAAGCGGACGAGGTTGGGGCCGGCTTGGACTTGCTTCAGTGGCAGCAGATTTTGCGGGCTGCGAATGCTTTGCGTGCGTTCCGCCATGTCTATCGTGAACAGGTCAGCGCCCCGCGCGTGGTTGATCTGCTGGTCGTGAATAGCCAATCGCCGCGCTCGTTGCGTTATTCCTACGAGGCGATTTGCGACAACATCGACAATATCGGGGTGCACACCAAAGCACAGCGCAAGGCCTCCGACATCGCGCGCGCCTCGCGCGATAAGCTCCGCTCGGCGGACGCGCACTCCATCATCGATTTTGGCCTGCACGAATGGCTGACTGAAATGATCACAGAGACGAACCAGCTCGCCAATGAGCTGGGCGAGAGCTACGGCTTCTTCTCGCAGGTGGATCGTGATTCGCTAGACGATGAAGCAATAGGCACTAGCACTATTGAGGTATGCGAACCTTAAAAGTGTCACTTGTTTCGGGGGAAGGGCACGGATACTTGAGTGTGTGTCTTTCCCTCTGGAGGAGCTACTGTGACCTACTGTCTGGCGATGCTGCTAAACGAAGGTATCGTTTGTCTTTCTGATACTCGCACGAATGCGGGTCTCGATAACATTTCCAAGTTTCGCAAAAGCTTCACATGGGAGATCCCGGGCGATCGGGCTATCTGTTTGATGACGGCCGGCAACCTTGCCATCACCCAAGCGGTGATCGGTTTGCTACAGGAAAACATCGACGAACCCCAAGACGGCATCGACACGCTGCTCAGTGCGCAGTCCATGTTTCGCGTTGCTGAAATTGTAGGCGACGCCATGCGGACGATCCAACAACGCCACGGCGCGGCGCTGGCGCAGATGGGCGAAAGCTCTATCGCGTCGATCATCGTGGCTGGCCAGCGCAAAGGCGGCCGACAGCGTCTGTTCCACGTCTACGCGGCCGGTAACTTTGTCGAGGCGACAGAGGACAGCCCCTATTTCCAGATCGGCGAGCACAAGTACGGCAAGCCCATTATTGATCGTGTCATCACACGGGAAACCCCGTTGAAGACCGCAGTGACGGCTGCGCTGCTGTCGATGGATTCGACACTTCGCTCGAACCTGTCCGTTGGGATGCCACTGGATCTGACAGTGCTACGCTCGGACGAGTTGTGTATGTCCGACCACCGCCGGATCGAGGCTGACGACCCCCAATTTGACGCTTTGTCCAAAGGGTGGAGCCAAGCCCTCAGGGATGCGTTCGAAGAAATGGACGCCATGTGGAATTAAAAAAGGGGCCAATTGGCCCCTTTTTCATTCAGCAAGCAGTGTTGTCTGCCCAATCGGTTCTGGCGCCGTCGCCAGCGGACCGTCAGCAGACAGGATAATGATATCACCTGCCACAAAACCAGCTGTGATTTTGCTTCCAGCAGAGCCCAAGTAGCTGAACCCGTCTCCCACCTTCTTCCAGAGGTGTAGAGTTGTGTTGCTTTGGCTTTTGAGCTGCAGTGTGCCAGCACGTGTATTCCAGCTCACGGTCGCGTCCCCATATCGCGTCTCGACCACGTAGCTTTCTGTATTTACGGCGCGGGAGACCAGATAAGCAGACAAGAGTGCGGCTTTGACGCTCACAATCCCGCCGACGATCGGCTTCCAACGCAGTTTGCCTTTGGCTGTTTTTATTTCTTTTGCAAAGAGCGTGTCATGAATCCCTGCCAGCGCATTACGCGGTGGCGCGACAGGGTCTACTTGGGAAATGGCACCGGACAGGTGCTCTTCCCACCACCAAACAGCGTTATCAAACGCCTTGTCAATGCGGCGCAACCGTTCGGCTCGAAGTTCTGCTTCGCCGTCCAGTAACCCCATGGCATATTCAGCGGCCATGATCTGATGGTCTTCAGTCATCTTCGCCTCCTAAACATTCTCGAAGCTTCAACAAGCTCCGTCGCAGCCAGGTTCGCACCGTGTTCAACGGTGACCCAAGGATGTCGGCAACCTCTTGGTAAGAGAGGCCGTGCAAGTACACTTGAACCACAGCCCGCGCCTGTTCGGCTGGCAGTGTTTCAAGACAGTGAACCAGATCCTTGCGCATCTGCCACTGCTCACTCGAGGTTTGGACCGGATCGGCCACCATGTCGACTTCCTCAGAATCTGACACATTCCGCCGACTGCTGCGGATATGGTCAATTGCGACGTTTCTCGCAATGGTGGCGATCCACGCTTCCCCACTTCGCGATGGGTCAAACCGTGGCGCGCCTCGCCATGCTTTAACATATACGTTCTGTAAGGCGTCTTCTGCGTCAGACCTGTTGCGAAGAATTTTTAAAAGTATCGCAAAAACCTTTCCGGACGTTAATCTATAGACACGATCAAGCGCTTTGCGTTCTCCCGTAGCCATGCGGGAAATTTCGTGAGAAACTTGATCGTACATTCTGGGATCTATCATCCGTTAGGTTCTAGTAGTTGCATAACAGCAAGGGAGACCATCGCAATGCAATCACTTATTCAAGGAATTGATAGAGTGACATTCCAGCTCATGGCGGTCGCGTTTGTTGGTATCCATGTCCCTCTCACTGTGTTGGTTGTGTACGGAATAATCGTAGGTTTTCAAGGGCTTGTAACCGTACTTCTGCTCGCCTTAGCTGCAACACTCGTATCGACTCTCGTCTCGCTCGTCGTTGTTTATCGCATCCGTGCGGATCGTGACGATGTCGCCCACAGCCTCGGCTGACCACTCCAAACCACTCATCAAACTTGGTTGAGGCCTGATCGTATTTTGCGATCAGGCCTTTTTTGTGACGGATTCGCCCCGCAACTAACCGATGTGTTTTCGCGATTTCAGATTGTCACAAGCGCTTTCACTTTTTTGTATGCATTTGAAACTTGTAACTGCGTCATTTCGCCTTACTTGGGCACATCAAGGCGAATTCGGCAAAGCGGGCGCTGCCGCCACTGACTCTCAGCCGCTCTGGTCAGCGCTTTGCCATCCCCGCTCTGTCCTGCAATATGCGCGGGTCAGGGCGGGTTCGAACCTTCCCCCATTTTCGGACATACGCGTGATTTCAACGTGATCGCCATCTGTGCGAATGATCGCGAAATCGTTCTGCTGGTTCCGTAAACGCGAGGACAGTCCGGTGCCCACGTGGATTTGCATGACCTGACGTCCGCTGCCTTTGGCAACAAAGGGGTCATCTCGCCATTGGTGCAGGTGCCCGGTCAGGACCAGATCAAGCCCTGCATCCGCCAATTTGCCCAAGGCCTTGCCCGCGCCGCGCATGAGCGCTTTGGAGCTATCCTCTGATTGTTCGAATGGATGATGTGCCACCAACACCCTCAGCCCCTGCAACTGAGAGAGGCGGCGGCAAAGATGACCGATCTGATGCCCGTCAATTGACCCGCGTTGCCAGTGCCAAGGGGCCACGGTGTTGAGACCGAGCACCGAAAGCTCGGGCGTTCGGATCTCCGGCCAGAAATTGCGTGTCACGTATTTCTTGTAGTTGCGATAAGGGGTCACGAACCGCCTGAACGGATTGTGTAGTGGGACGTCGTGGTTGCCCGGCACGACCAGCGTCGGCGGTTCGATCTGTTCTATAAAATTGCGCGCGGCCACAAACTGGGAGGGCCGCGCCCGCTGGGTTAAATCCCCAGAAATCGATACAAAGTCTGCTTTTTGAAGTTCCGCGAGCAGAGGCGCGATGAGTTCTGGTCGGTCTTTGCCAAAGTGCAAATCCGAAATGTGGTAGAGGGTCTTCATGCGGAGTTGGGCACCATCACGTTCAAGGCATTCTCCCGCAGGTTAAATACAAAAGGCGCCTTCATGCGCTCTTTTTCTCCGTCTCGAGCAATCCACATGTGCTTTTTTCTGGCGACATCGATCTCGATGTCCTTGCCAATCAGCAATTGGAACTCGCGACCATGCTCTGTGGTGTTGCGAAACAGGTTCATGGCATGGGCAATCAGCTGGCGCCAGTTGGTCGCATTCGTCAGGTAGAGTGCAAAACTTCCGTCCCGCACGTCCTCTGCGCCATCCAAGCTGAAAGCCTCGAGTTGGTAGGCGCTATTTGCCACGAACGCGAGCGCAGTTTTTTTGTGGATCGTCGTTTCCCCGTCCACGGTCACTGTTAGATCGTAGGGGCGCTTAAGTCCCATTAACCCTGACAGTACCGACCAATACGCGGTGATCCGGCTGCGACCCCATTTTTTGTAGAGGGTTTCGCGTTCTCGCAGGATGCTGGGATAAACGCCCAAACTGGCGTTGTTCAAAAAGATTTCGCCATTCACGCAGCCCACGTGCATGGGCTTGGGTGCCGACCGACCCAAGGTTTCAATCGCTTCGGGTATGTCTTCGGGCAGGCCAAGCCCGCGAGAAAAATAGTTAAAGGTCCCCATGGGCAGCACACCCATCGCGACATCCGTATCCATCAACGCATTCGCAACACCCGCGATCGTACCATCTCCGCCAGCGGCAACCACAATGCGATACCCTTCGCGGATCGCATCTTCGGCCAATTTGGTGGGCGAGTGATCCTTTGAAACCTGCTTGATGTCGCACGGGGCGTCGAACGCGCGCTGCATCATCTGGGATAGTTCATCAGGATCCGGCTTGGTTTCTTTTTTGCCAGATTTCGGGTTGAGTATGACGCAGACATCCCCACCTTTGACTGCAGCGGCTGAAGATTGATTTTCAGGGGTTTCACTGGGGGTGTGGCTGTTCATCTCGGAACCTTTGGGCGTCGAAAGCATTCAAGTTTTCAACGTCAGGCGGAGCGAAACGTTCCATCCGGCGTCAGGTTTAAAGCCACCTTTGCGGGCGGCACTTTCAGAAAGGATTTTCGTACATGTTGGAAATCAGCGGTCTTGGTGGCCTCATTATCCTGATTTTGGATATTTGGGCTCTGGTTTCAATCGTCGGATCGAACCGTGGCACAGGAAGCAAGGTTCTGTGGATCCTTCTAGTTCTGATCTTGCCCGTGGTAGGCTTTATTATCTGGCTTATTGCCGGCCCGCGGTCCCGCCGGTAATTTTTTGAATTTTTCTGGAAACCTTTTCCAGTGGCAGCGCGTTACAATTATGAGCAGCGGGGCTGTCCCTTATCCCCGCATCCAGTCAGGGTCACCATTCCCAGCGGTCTCTGATCGGCTCGTCCCAATCCCGTAATGGGAACTGCCCCGCCAATTGGCGGGGCTTTTTTTTGTCTAGCGATGTAGAAAAATCAGCGGCGTGTCGCGCGTCCGGCGTGTAGGCCGGTGATAAATCCTTCGGTCACTTGGGCGATCACGGCTGCGGTTGGATCAATCGCCGGAGTGTGAGGGATTCTGCGGCGGCGAGACGGCATAGAGATGGCCAACAAAATCAGGCCGACGCCGAAGTATATGCCGCCAATCACTGACGTCGCGAACAACGCGCTGTGTGTAGACGCGATCAAGATGAACAGGGCTGTGGTCAGAAAACCAAGCCCCACCACAATCATCAGACCCGCCAATGTCGAGAGCGCAGCGCGTTTGGCTGCACTCTGAACGGTGTATTGCAGGCTCTGTAACATCAGGGGCATTATTTGCGGCTTGTCAGAAGACCGGCAATAAAGCCTGCGGCGACGGCCATGCCCACAGCTGCTGCGGGCTGACGTCGGATCGCGTCTGCTGCCTGCGCGCCATAATCTTCGGCGGTGGATTGAGCCATCTCGAGTTGCTTGTGGCCCTCGGCGCGTAGGTGCTCAGCTTGCGACTTTGCGCTGTTTACAGCGGCATCTTTGCGCGCTGTTCCCATCTCGGTCAGAGTCGTTGTGATCTGGCTGATGTCAGCTTTCAGTGCTTCGATTTGAGCCGAAAGATCCTGCATGTCGGGAGCTGTCTTGGTGGTAGGCATTAGAAAACCTCATCAGAAATAAAATGTTCGACAGTAGAACGCGCTGGTATCGAAAAGGTTCCATATGGAATTTCGTTCTGTATGAATCTTTTTCGACTGCCTTTTTTGGAACCATTTTCCGTCCGGCGACGTTTCAGCCCCAGATTGCACATATTCGTTGAAAGGATGAACTCATGCTCTACTGGGCCCTTATTTTCTTTGTTGTTGCACTGGTTGCTGGTGTCTTTGGTTTTGGCGGAATCGCGTCGGCATCGGCTGGCATCGCGCAAATCCTCTTCTTCCTGTTCTTGGTGCTCTTCGTTGTCACGCTGATTGCTCGAATGGTGCGCGGGTAACCCCCGCCGCAGATCCGGCTTTCACCGAATTTAACTATTAATCTGGAGGCTTGTTATGAAAGACATTCTACAGACCACCCCGCAAACGCAAAAAGTAAACACCGGCGTCACCGAGCCCGGTGCGGTCGCGACCGGTTTGGCGGATGTTTTGGCGGACACCTACCGCCTGATGTACAAAACTCACGCGTATCACTGGAACGTAGAGGGGCCGCTATTCTATTCGCTGCACCATTTGACCGAAGAACAGTATGAAAACTTGTTCGAGGCTGCGGACGAACTGGCGGAACGCATCCGTGCTCTGGGATCGCTGGCACCGATGTCACTTGGTGAAATTTGTGAACGTTCGGTGATCAAGGACGCCGACGGAACGCCCGATGCCCGCGAAATGGTGGAGGAACTGGCTGCCGATCACGAGCGGATCGCATACCGTATGCATGCGCTGGTTGAACTTGCCGGTAAGTCCAACGATCCCGTGACAGACGACATGGCAACTGCGCGCTCGGCTTTCCACGAAAAGGCTGCTTGGATGTTGCGCTCCATTGCAGCCGAGTGACGTGAGTCCGCAAAGCAGACCGCAGAAAAGCCCCGGTGCCGAAGCATCGGGGCTTTTTGATGTGGTGACAGCGGGTGTTACGCCATCAGAGTTTCGGTGCTGGTAAAGAACATTGCCTGGCTGACAGCCGAGCGGACCTGGTCTTCGGAATAGGGTTTGGTGATCAGGAAGGCAGGTTCTGGACGGTCACCGGTCAGCAGACGTTCTGGGAACGCGGTGATAAACACGACAGGACGGTCGCCAAGCTCTGCCAGAATTTCGTTTACAGCGTCGATGCCCGACGATTTATCCGCCAGTTGGATGTCGGCAAGGATCATATCTGGGGGCGTTTCGCGTGCCAGATCAACGGCTGCGGTCTTGGTACGGGCGATACCGGTAACCTCGTGACCCATCTGAGCCACGATTTCCGAGATGTCCATCGCGATGATGGCTTCGTCCTCGATGATCATGACATTACCGACAATGCCTTTGCTCATCTCGTCGCGGGCGATTTCCAGCAGCTTGGCGGCTTCGTCACCGGACACGCCTACGATCTCACCGATCTCATCTGCGTTGAACCCTTCGATGCTCTGCAGCAAGAGCGCTTCGCGGGTGTTTGCAGTCAGGCGCGACAGGCGCATCTGGGCCCGTGCCTCGGGTCCGTTGGGCGATACGCTCTCTTCGATCGGTGCGCCCGAAGAGACCCAAATCGAATTGAAGACCTTGAACAGCGCCACGCGCGGCGAGGTGGAACGGTCGAAGATTTGAGGATCGGCCAGAATCGTCTCGAGCGTAATGATCGCGTACTTGTCCCCCGTCGATTGGGTGCCGGTCAAAGCCCGCGCGTAACGGCGCAGGTAGGGAAGGTCCGCTGCGATGGTTTTCGAAATGTCGGTAGGCGCTGCAGAAGATGTCATAGCTTCCTCAAAAAAACTGAATTTGTTGGGAACCTAATGCACCCAGCGGCGTTTGGTTCCCGATAAAGTGAAAAAATCAATAGGTCGTACACGATGTCGGATAAGCCCAAGAACCGTTTGGACGAACAGATCGACGAAAATCTGCGTCGCGTCTACCAAACGGCGGCGTCAGAACCCGTGCCGGATCGTTTTACCCAGCTACTCGAACAACTTCGCCAGTCTGAAGGCGAGAAGCCGAACAATGAGGCCGGTGCGTGAGTGTTGAGATGAATGATCCCAGAGATGAGCTGGTCACCCATTTGCCTGCAATGCGCGCCTTCGCGCTAAGCTTGGCACGGAATGGCGCAGCCGCGGATGACTTAGTGCAGGATGCGCTGGTCAAAGCATGGTCGAATTTTGACAGTTTCCAGCCCGGTACCAATATGCGGGCGTGGTTGTTTACGATTTTGCGCAACACCTACTATTCTCTGCACCGCAAGCGTCGCCGCGAAGTCGAAGACCCCGATGGGGTCATGGCAGGTCAACTCTCCGTCAAGCCCAGCCACGACGGGAGCTTGGCGATGCGCGATTTCCAAGGCGCTTTTGCCCAACTCAGCGATGAGCAGCGCGAAGCGCTGACGCTGGTTGGGGCTGAAGGGTTCTCTTACGAAGAAGCCGCCGAAATGTGTGAATGTGCCGTTGGCACAATCAAAAGCCGCACCAACCGAGCTCGTAAACGTCTGGCCGAACTGATGGGCCTTGATGAAGATGAAACCTTCGAGGTCACAGACGGCAAGACGATGGCGGTGCTTTCGGGGAAACCGGCTGCATGAGTGAAGGCAAACTTGAAGCGATGCGCAGTGCCACCGGTGGGTTGGCGCTGCGATTGATTGGGGTGATGACGCTGGCGATTTTACCGCTGGCGTTAATTTCGTTCTATCAAACCGCTCAAGTCATGGAGGAATCTGATAACCTGTCCGAGACCGTGCTTTTGGACCGGACAGAGCGCGCCGCGTCGCGCGAACGCGAATTGATCCAGCAGGCGATCGGCGCGGCAAAAGCCCTGGCCGAGACCGAGATCGTGATGGTCGAGGATGCGAACCTGTGTAACGGCGTTCTGAAGAGTCTGGTCGAAGGTGACAACACCTATACGATGGCTGGATACATCACCGCTTCGGGGCGCGTTGCGTGTGCATCTGATACATCGGACGAGATTCTGCGTATTGGGCGCGACCTGTTTTCCAAAATCCAACAGAGTGATCCCAACGCGGATTTCTGGTCGAACACGTCGGCCGGTCCGAAAGCTGCGTTGAGCCTGGCAGTTCCCGTGGGTTCTTCCTCGGCCCGTCAGGGGTACGTCTGGATTTCGATCCCCTACGCGCTCGCGAACATCATGCTCCAGAGTGAAGGTAACAAGGTCGATCTGGTCATTTTCGATGCCACCGGCGCTTTGCTTGCAGCGGATTTCACCGAAGAAGAGTTGGTGTCTTTTCTGCCCCAAGGCAGATCCCTGTCTGATTTCGTTCAGCCCAACCGTCAGCTTTACAATGGTCCCAATCAGAACGGCGAGAACCGTCAGTTCGCGGTTGTTCCGATCATGGAAGATCAAGCCTTTGTCATGGGCAGCTGGGAGCCAGAGCAGATTGCGCCGTTCCCGCTCATGGGCCGTGTGATGGCACTATATTTCCCGCTGTTGATGTGGGGTATCGGCATTCTGGTTGCCTATTTCGGCACCCACCGTCTGGTGATCCGCCACATCCAGCGCCTGCGTGTCTGGATGCGTCTCTACGCGGCAGGCCGGTCCGAGGTGAGTAGCGCGCGTCTGGACAACGCCCCCGAAGAGCTGGAGGCTGTAGCACAGGCCTTTCGTGAGATGGCCCAACGCCTGAGCGAACAGGAACGCCAGCGAGCAGAGGATCTGACCGAGAAAACCACCCTTCTCAAAGAGGTTCACCACCGCGTCAAAAATAATTTGCAGCTGATCTGTAGCATTATGAATATGCAGGTCCGCAATGCCAGCAGCGACGAGGCGAAGCGCCTGCTGCGCCGCGTGCAGGAACGTGTGATGGCTTTGGCTGCGGTGCACCGATACCTCTACACAGCTCGCAAGCTATCGATGGTCCGGGCTGACTTGCTGCTCGAGGATATCATCAGCCAGATGGTCGTAGTCGGCGGCATTGACCGGCTGGACAGCCGCGTCAAGATCAGCACCAACTTCGCAAATGTCGAGATTACGCCAGAGCAGTCGGTTCCGCTGTCGTTGCTCGCGACCGAGGCAATTACCAACGCGGTGAAGTACTGTGGCGGCCACCAAGGGCAGACCGGTTGGATCTCCTTGGTGCTTGCGGACCTCGGCAATGACGAGGTTTGCTTCTCGATCGTGAACTCGAAATCGGACATAGATGCGACCCAAATTCGGGACGAACCCTCGCTTGGGCATGGCTTGATCAAGTCCTTTGCTTCGCAGCTGCAGGGGCGGTTCGAGGTCGAAGATCTGGACGAACGGTATGGCATCCACGTGACCTTTGACATCATGTACGACGACGAAGAAGAAGAGAGCCAAGCGGCTTAAATTCGGAACATAAGCAACCCTTCCGCGTTGAATATTCAGAACGAAAACACGGAAGGGTTACCTGATGACTATCTCGAACAAACTGACCGCAGCTATTCTTGTCCTGTTTGGTCTGGCCGCTTGTGAAACCATTGAAGGTGCCGGTCGTGACATCGAAGATACTGGCGAAGCGATCACGGATGCATCGCAAAATGCGCAATAATAGCGCTCTCTAAGGCAGTTCTCAGGACTGCCTTTTCCAATTTTTTACCAGCACCTTTATAGACGGATTGGCTTATGCCTCCCAGACCTGCGATGCGTGTCTATTTCCCCAAACCATTTCTACAGCCGGAGAGCCCCAACGGGCCTGTGCGCGATGTGGTTGAGCGGCTGTCGCGGCATGCGGAGAAATCCGAAGTCACGATGAGAGAGCTGCTTGCGGGGTTCGGTTCGACATCGTTTCTACCCGTGCTGATGGCTGTCGCGCTGCTGGTGGTCTCACCGCTTAGTGGCATTCCCCTATTCTCATCAATTTGCGGCCTGACCATGGCCTTTGTGTCCGCCCAGATGTTTTGGGGGGCAGACCACCTGTGGCTACCTGATTTCGTTATGCGCCAGAAGATTAGTGGGGAACGCATGTGCGGCGCCCTGCTCAAGATGCGCAAGGCTGCGGACTGGCTGGATGATCACGCGCGTAAGCGCATGTCGTTCATGGTCCGAGGCCCCATGCGCAAAGTTCTGGAATTTATGTGCATTGTGTGTGGCGCCGCGATGCCGTTCTTGGAAATCGTTCCATTTTCGTCATCAATTTTGGGTTTGGCGATCATGATGATCTCGACCGCGCTCTTGACCCGTGACGGGCTATTTGCGGCTTTTGCGGCTGCACTTGTTGCGACAGCGGCGATGGTCCCTGTCACCGTCCTTACGGCGATGACAGGGTGATTTCAATTTAGAACAGAATGTCCGACAGGTCTTCGGACCCGCCGTCTGCAGCAGGCGCTGCGGCGGGCGCAGGAGCCGCGGCTGGTTCGGGCTCTCCGAACATGTCGATACCCGAAGTCGGTTCAACCTTGGCTGGCGCAGCGGGGGCTTCGACAAAATTCGCCAGTAGATTGTCATGCAGATCGCGCTCTGCCTGCATCGTGTAAAGCTTGCGAATGCGGCCCGCGACACGCTGGAAGCGCGGCTCAAGGGTCAATGTCTCGGGGAACTTGCGACGGATATTGCTGGACTTGCGATTGCTGTCAGTCAGGTCGCGAACCAGATCGCGCAGCATGCGATCGCTGGCTTCGATCGCGCGGGCGACCTGTTCAGAGTCCGATGCCAGCTTGGGCAGCAGGTCACTGACCACTGTGACGACTTCGGGGATCATTTGAACGACGTCGACATCCATGTCACCGGTCGCGCTATCATCATGCATGCTCAGGTAAGTTTGCAGACGTTGCTTGGTGCCTTCGAGCGCCTCGCTGAAGGTCACAAAAATCTCTGGCACGGTTGAAACAACCGAGTTCACCTGCTGCGAGATCACAATCATATCTGCGGCGGCGCGTCCTTCGCGGGCACAGGCGATGATGGTGTTCAAAGAAGCCAACTGCATCTGGAACGCCGCATTGTTCAGGTTGCGGCTGTGCTCTTGCAGGCGTTCGTCATTTGCGCAGATTTCTTCGTACAGCGAACGTGTTTCTGGCGATCCAACGGTGATCTCGGCCTTCTGCTGGCGCAGCGCTTCGCCTTGCAGGACGCCGTTGCTCAGTTCGTGGCGTTCGGCAAAGGCTTTGCGCAGGGCAGAGTTGTTGATCTGGTACTGGTCCAGGCCCGCGGCCAGTGCGGACAGAGTTGTCATCGCCTTTTCCGCGTCGTTCAGGGTCTCTTTGATGGCCTGTTCCATCTGGATGTCGGCCAAAGCTGTCAGGAGTTGGCTTTCATTCGAGTCTACACCAAAGGAGCTGGCTTCATGCAGGATCTGTTGGATGTGCTCGGCGCGCTGGCGGGCACGGTCGCCGACCTGCAGCGACTGGATGATGGCCATCACGTCGCTTTCTGCCTTCCGGTAGTAGTCGTTCATCCAAGCCGCAGCTTCGTGCGAGTTGGCCAGCGCGTGGTCCAAGGTTTTCAATGCCCGCTCTAGGGCACGCACCTCGGGCTGGACCGTATCAGACAAACGGAGCGACTGACCCTCTGCGTAGACCATCAGCTTTTGCAGGGCTTTGGTAATGACCTCGGTGGCCTTCAGCATCTCGGTAACTTGCTCCGAAGCGCTGTCCGTGATCCCCGAGATATTTTCGGCCAGACGCACCAGTTGCTCGCCCTGCTTCAGGGTGCGGTGGCCCTGCGCGATGATGCGCGCATTCAACGATACAATCCCCGCTGAATGGATGTTCTGCGCCAGATCCTTGATCTCGGCATTCATCTTTTGACGCTTGTGCCCGATCTCGTTCATGAAGCCCGAAGACTGCTGGATGCGGTCCGCGATCATGGTCGAAAACTGGTTAATCTCTTGGCGCCCCTGTGCAACTTTTTCGAGTTGGTTGGAACTCGTGATGTCGACCAGTGCGCCCATGGATCCCTTGAGCTGCGATGCTTTTTCGCTTGCGAAAAACAGGCTGTCAGTCACACGACTGAAGACCGTTTCCAAGCGGAACAGCGGGCTGCGCAGGATGGCGTTATGGTCGTTTTGTACAGAGGCGGCCATGAGTTTAGCGTCCTAATGCGGGTTTGGAGGCAGAAGCACCAGCCGAGAACTGCATGATCTCGGCGGCAATATTATTCAGAGCGACAGAGCGCACCGCAGCGCCGCGTTTCACGGCTTCGCGGGGCATGCCGTAGACGACGCAAGACGCTTCGTCCTGAGCGAGCGTGAGCGAGCCAGCGTTGCGCATTTCGAGCATTCCCTGCGCACCATCATCACCCATGCCAGTCATCAGAACACCCAAGGCGTTCTGGCCCGCCTCGCAAGAGGTCGAACGGAACAGCACGTCAACGGACGGGCGGTGGCGGCAGACATAGGGGCCATCAAGGACGTTGCAGCGGTAGCTACGGCCCATGCGGGTCAGCGTCACGTGCGAGTGGCCGGGCGCGATCAAGGCGAGGCCGCGTTCCAGCATGTCACCATCCTCGGCTTCCTTGACGCGGATCGAGCACATGCCGTCCAGACGGCGGGCAAATGCCTCGGTAAAGCGTTCGGGCATGTGCTGAACGATGACCACGGGCGCGCAGTCGGGTGTCAGGTCGGTTAGAACTTTGGCCAATGCGTCGGTGCCGCCTGTAGATGCGCCGATCGACACGATGGGATCGGTGTAGGGCGTCATCGGCGCGCCAGCGGGGCGCGGGGGCATGATCACGTCAGCGCTCAGCTTCTTTTCCGCAACCAGCGGCTTGCGCTCGACTGGCTTCTTGTTCGGGCGCACGCGGGCTTGGGCTGCCGCACGGACGGAGTCGCAGATCTGAATCTTGGCTTCGTCCGACATGGCGTTGCCAAGCTGCGATTTCGACATCACTTCGACCGCACCCATCGAGAGCGCTTTCATCGCGGTGTCAGAACCGGCCTCTGTGTGGTTCGAGCAGATGACCACGGGCAGCGGGTGCTGCGACATGATCCGGCGTAAGAAGGTCAGACCATCCATGCGCGGCATCTCGATATCCAAGAGGATGACGTCCGGCAGGCCGTTCTTCATCTTCTCTACCGCGTCAAAGGGATCGCGGGCCGTATCAGTCACAGTGATATCGGGCGCACTCTCAAGCATCATCTTGAGCATAGTACGGGCCGTGATCGAGTCTTCGACGATCATGACCTGAATTGCGTCCGAATGTTTCTGCACTGTATTCATGTTGCCCTCTCCTTTTTGAAAACGGCAAATGACACCTGTTTTAAGCGGGAATCTGTCACCACCATCGATTCAGAGTGTCCGACGAAGAGATGGCCGCCGACTTTGACGTGATCCGCGATATCTTTGATGACGCGTGTCTGGGTCGGAGGATCGAAATAAATCAACACGTTACGGAGGAAAACAACATCCAGTTCCTTGTCCACGGGGTAGTTTCCATGGATCAAGTTCATCTGTTCGAACTTCACGCGGTCGCGCAAAGTTTTTTCGACACGGCCGCAGCGCAACCCCTTAGAGTTGTGCCCCATGACGAAATAGCGTTCGAGCAGCGCGTCCGGAATATCCAGAAGCTGCTCTTCGGGGTAGACGCCAGCACGGGCCTCTTCGACGATCCCTTGGGAAATGTCGGTGCCCAGAATTCCGTATTTGAAGCCGGGATTCTGTAGCGCGTATTCAGACATGAGCATGGCGATCGTATAGGCCTCTTGGCCGGACGAAGACGCTGCACTCCAGATCCGCATGGGCTGGGACGTGGGGTGTTCTGGCATGATCTTGTGCATCAGCCATTTGAAGTGCGCAGGCTCTCGGAAGAAGTCCGTTTTGTTCGTGGACATCAGGTCCACGATATAGGGCATCTCGTCCTGCAGAGTGTCGCCATCGAACAGGTGGTCCAGATAGGCGTCCATTGAGGACAGACCAAGCACAGAGAACCGACGGCGCATCCGGCCCTCGATCATGCTTTGCTTGTTCTCCGGCATCTGGATACCGGTGACTTGGGTCACCAGCGCCCGAAACCGTGCCTTGTTGCAGGACAGCTGTTCACTCACGGGGATCATGCACTGATCCCATCCATGGCGTCTTCGACATGCTTGTCGAGCGACGAGATGATCTTGCTGCTGAGCAAGCGATCAAGGTCAAGCAAGGTCACGTAGCTGCCATTGCGGCGCGCCAGACCCGACACGATGCGGTGGTCCCAGTTCAGCATGGTCCCTGTTTCGATGGGCTCGATCCGGTCGTCGTCAAAGCGGGACACTTCGGTCACTTTGTCGGTGCGCAGGGCCAGCACTTGCTCGCGTCCTTCGTCCTCGACCCAGAGCACAACGATGCGGGTGTCCACGTCGTCCTTGCGGAAGGGGCGTCCGATCAAGGTGCGCAGGTCCACAACAACAATGCTGTCGCCGCGCAGGTCGATGTAGCCCATGATATAGTCGGGCGCCTGAGGCAGGCTCTGGACATCACGTGCATCCAGAATTTCGCGAACGCGCTCGACGGGGATCGCCATGAGCGTTTCATCCAGCATGAAGTTCAGGAATGTGCCGCTGCTGGCAGGTGCGTTGATTTGCTCAGGCATGGGGCGCCTCCGGTTTGAAGTCGACGTCTGCGTCGTCAGTTGCTTCGTTTTCTAGATCGAACGAGAAGCCACCCTTGGGCGCGCCTGCTGGCCGAAAAGACACGAGGTTGTCAGCTTTCACAGGTGCGGGCTTGGCGGCAGGGGCAGCCACGGGGGCGGGTGCGTCGTTCGCGGGGCTCAGTTCTGCCACATCCAGAATGTCGTCCACGGTGACCGACACATCGAAGTCACCCGTCCGGAAGAATTCGATCGACGAGCGCAGGGTCGCAGCCTGTGCGGCCAGCTCCTCGGCGGTGGCGGACATTTCTTCGGCGGCGGCTGTGTTGGCTTGGGTTACGCGGTCCAGCTGCTGGATCGCGCCGTTGACCTGAGCCCCGCCCGAAGACATCTCGTTGTTGGCGCGGCTGATGTCGCTGACCAGCTCCGAGGTGCGCTCGATATCAGGGACAAGCTGATCCAGCATACGGCCCGCATCCAGCGCTGCGGTGATGGTTTGGACCGAAAGTTCGTTGATTTCGCCTGCGGCTGCTTGGCTACGCTCTGCGAGCTTGCGCACTTCGGAGGCCACAACAGCAAAGCCGCGACCATGCTCGCCCGCACGGGCCGCTTCGACAGCGGCATTCAAGGCGAGCAAGTCGGTCTGGCGCGCGATCTCTTGGACTACGTTGATACGGTCCGCGATGGTGTTCACGGCCTTGACCGCGTCGCGCACCGCGTCGCCGCTGGCACGGGCACGTTCGGCGGACTGGCGGGCCATCTTTTCGGTCTCGGTCGCGTTTTCGGCGGTGGCTGCGATGTTCGCCGCCATCTCTTCCATCGAAGAAGAAGCCTCTTCGGTCGAAGACGCCTGCTGGGTCGCCACGTCGCTCATCTCTTCCGAAGTTTTGGCCATCTGGTTTGCGCCGGTGGACACGTTGCTGGCCCCTGAGGCGACCTCGCCCACGACGGTGCGCAGACGTTCGACCATGGTGTTGGCGTGGCGCAGCACTTCGGTGATTTCGTCGTTGCCCTTGAGGTTCGCAGTCTGGGTCAGATCGCCCTCGGACACGGCCTTGGTCAGTTCCTTGGCACGGTTAAGACCACGTGACAGCGAAGACAGGATCCAGAAACCCGCAACCGAACCCAGAATGCCCGACAGAGCCACGAGGCCCAGGATTAGTGTTCGGCTCTGGTTGAAAGACGTGTTCGACTTGTCGAGGCTGCTTTCCATCTCGGTTGTGTTGATATCCAGCAAGGTCTCGGTGGTCTGCGTCATCTCGGTGCTCAACGCGCCGCCCTGTTCGCGCAGCAGTGTACCCGCCTCTTTGGTCATGTCGAACAGCAGGAGCTGCATGACCTCTTTGTTCACTTTGTTGATCTCGTCACGGACGCGAACAAACTCGTCGATGGCTGCTTGTGCTTCCTCGGTAAAGGCATGCTCGCGGGCTTGTTCGATCATGTCGGTCTGCGCGTTGCGCAGGTTCAGCATGCGGGTTTCCAGATCGCGCTTGGTCGCCACGTCACTCGACAGGACGTAATCGCGGATCGCCTGCTGTATCTGATCCTGATAGCGCAGGATTTCGTAGGAATGCTCGATTGCGTCCACATTTTCGTGGACCACAAGCTCGTTCCGTTCCCGCATCGCGTCCATGTCGCGCAGGGCCACCAAGCCAGAGGTTGCTGAAACCCCGATCAGGATGGCGCATGTCACGACGAGCTTTGCTTTGATGGTTAAACGCATCGGTCAGGTCTTTCAGTCTACGGTCGCGAGCTGAGGCTCTGCGGCGATCTGGTTTTCAAAGATTTGCACAACATCAGGGATCGCGACGAAGTTGTCGTTCCAGCGTGCCATGGCCAACAGGGTGCCTTCCGGCCAGCGGGTGCCCACGGCAGGGACGGGGCGCAGTGTCTCGGGGTCGATCTCGGCGATGGCGTGCACCTTTTCTGCGATCACGCCGACGGTCATCGCTTTTTCGTTGACCGTGGTTTCGATGATCAGAATGCGCGTTTCTCGATCCGCAGGCTTCTGTTCCATGCGAAACAGGGGGCGCCAGTCCGCGACGGGCAAAACCACGCCGCGGATGTTGATCAGACCGGCCGAGAAGTCGCCCGCGCACGGCACGGGGGTCAGGGCGGGCAGTTCCAGCACTTCGCGCAGAACGTCAGTGGGTAGAGCCATTTGCTCTCCGCCCATTTCAAACGCTACCACGCTGTTCAGGCGCGGGATCAGGTCGGCATAGGTCTTCTTGCTCATGCTGCGTTTCCTTTCAGGCGCTGTTCAATGTCCTGACCCAGCGAAACCAGATGCAAGACATCGAGGATCAGCGCGACGCACCCGTCCCCGAGAATGGTCGCACCCGAGAAGATCTTGAGGCGGCTGTGGAGAGGCGACAGCTGTTTGATAACGGTTTGGTTGGTGCCGATGATCTCGTCCACGATCAGACCGACGCGGGTGTCATTGGTGCCAACGATGACGATCTTCTGGTGTTCCGAAGTTGCACTCTGACGGTTGAACACCTTGTTCAGACGCAGCACTGGGACCAGCTCATTGTTTAATTCGATGACGCCAGTGGCTTCGTCGTTGGCCGCGAGCTTTTCAGGCAGTTCGAGGATCTGCTCGACTGCCAAAAGGGGCAGGGCATAACGCTCGGTGCCGACGCCGATCAGTAGACCTTCGATAATGGCCAGGGTCAGCGGCAAGCGCAGGGTAAAGTTTGTACCCTGCCCAGGTTCCGAGGTGATCTCGATGGTGCCGTTCAGCGCTTCGATGGCCTGTTTGACCACGTCTGCACCCACACCGCGCCCCGAGAGAGCCGTGACCTGAGCCGCAGTCGAGAAGCCGGGCTCCAGCACCATTTTCAGGATTTCGCTGCGGGGCACGTCGCTGTCTTCGGTCAGGAGGCCGCGCTCGATAGCGCGCTTGCGGATGGCCTCTTCGTTCATGCCGCGACCGTCATCGATGATTTCAATCACCACCTCGGCGCCCGCATGGCGTGCGGATAGCTTGACGAGACCGCGCTCGGGCTTGCCAGCTTCGGCGCGCTCTTCGGGCCCCTCAAGGCCATGGTCCACAGAGTTGCGGAGCATGTGAACGAGAGGGTCTGTCAGCTTTTCGACCACGGTTTTGTCAAGTTCGGTCTCTTCGCCTTCGACGACGAAGTCAAAAGTCTTGCCAGTGCTTTCCGCCAGATCGTGGGTCAAGCGGCGGAAGCGGCCCATGATGCTGGACAGCGGGGTCATCCGCAGCGCCATGGTCGAGTCGCGCAGACCCAGAGCCAAACGTTGAATGTCCTCGACCACGCTATGCAGCGCCTCGTTTTCCAACTGGTTCGCAATAGCTGCCAGACGCGCTTCGGCGATCACCAGCTCACCCACGCGGTCCATGATCAGGTCAACGCGGTCTGCTGCAACGCGTAGCTGCGCAACGGGGGCTGCGGCGGCCTTGGTCGGCTTTGAGGCTTCTTTGGTTGCGGGCTTTGCCTCGACAACGGGTGCGGCGGGCGCCGCAGGGGCGGCTTCAGCGGGCGCAGCAGGGGCTGCGACCTCAGCTGCTGAGGCCTCGGCGTGGACGGGGTCCAGCGATAGCTCCATCTGGTCTTCGTGGAACATAAAGACGTCGCGGATCACGCTCTCTTTGAGCGTGCCGGGCAGAATGACTTGCCAGCCAGTGTAGATCGCGCGGGCATCCATCTCTGCGATGCGCGGTAGGCGGTCGGTCAGGGGGCGAACCATAGTGGTCTCTCCGCCAACTTCGCGCAGTTCGTCCAGCATCGCGATCGGGTTGCCGCCGATTTCCATGAAGTCTTGGGGCAGGCGGAACCTAAGGTCCCATTCCTTGATTTCGGCAGGGGCCGCAGCAGCGTCGGCCACAGACGCGGCAGCCACCGCAGGCGCAGCTTCCCCAGAGGTGGCCGCTGACAGGGCAGCTGTCAGCTCTGCGTCGCGTGACGGATCGGGTTCGCCGCCTTCGAGCAGGTCGGCGATCAGGTCATATGCGGTCAGTGCCACATTGATCAGCTCTGGCGTCACAACAGCATTGCCGGACCGGACCGCTTCGAACGCGGCCTCGAAGTTGTGGACAAAGGAGGCGAGGCGCGAAAAGCCAAACATCGCGCCTGTGCCTTTGATTGTATGAAGAGCGCGGAAAACGCCAGCGACCACTTCTAGGTCATCAGGGGTATCCTTAAGCACTAAAAGCCCCTCTTGCAGGGCCTCCATGAGAGCTTCAGCTTCCTGACGGAAGATCTCTTGCGTTTCCGCGTCCATCATTATCCGGCTACCTTCTTAACGACTGCGAGAAGCTGCTCTTGCTCGAACGGCTTCACCATCCAACCCAGTGCACCAGCGGCACGGGCGGCTTCTTTCAGACCGCCTTCGCTCTCGGTCGAGAGGAAGATGATCGGCACACCGGAGCTGCTGGGATCGGCGCGGTACGCCTGAATGAATTCCAGTCCGGTCATGTTGGGCATGTTCTGGTCGGTGATGACCATCGCATAGCGGTGCGATTTGGCGGCCTCGAGCCCTTTGGCCCCGTCGACAGCTTCGGTGACGGCGTAGCCCGCTTGTTGCAGGGTCATCGACACCATTCGACGCACCGACGGGGAATCGTCGACGATCAGGATTTCTTTGCTCATATTAATCTTCCGTTATGAAAGGGGATCAGTGCTGCGTTGTCAGTGCAGACAGTTCCGCATCGGTCAGACCGATCCGGATGAACGCTTCTGCGAGTTTGGGAGAAGTCAGCAGAGCCGCCGTCACCTGATCCTTGGTGACCGCTTTTTCCTTGAGGGCGACCATGATGAGTTGGGCGATGCCAAAGAGCACCGTGTCCGAACTATCATCGTCAATTGCAGTGGTCAGCTCGGCACTTTCTGTGCCGACAGCTTCTTCGAAGCCGAAGCGAACGGACTCGAGGTCCGAAAGAGTGCTGGTCATCTGCGACGACAGGTTAATCTTAATCTTGTCCATAGGGTCCTCCGCGCAGGTTCAGCTTAAAACGCGATACCTTATTGTGGAGGTAGCGCGCCTTCTCCGCATCCTGTCAAAACGGCGGCACGATCCACCGCATTATAGTCCGAAGGTATATTCGCGGGTCACCGAAGGGCGGGAATTCACGACCATTGCCCCCGATGTTTGGCAGGACGACCCTACGTAAAGGGCTGACCCGCAATTTTGCAGGCCGGCCCGATGTTTTCGTTGATTCTGTTGGCTGGTCTTACGCCAATGACGGGAGCCATAGCACAATTTGCGGGAATGCTACGAGCAGCGCGATGGTGACCGCATCGGCGATAAAGAAGGGTGTGACCCCCTTGAACACGTCCTGAACACTCAGATCATCACGCACGCCAGCGACCACAAAACAGTTCAGACCAATGGGCGGCGTGATCAGGCAGAACTCGGCCATTTTAACGACCAGAATGCCGAACCAAATTGCACACATCGGCCCCGACATGCCAAAGGTGCTGTCTGCTGCGCTGACCATCTCGCCGCCGTTCAGGGCCATGATGGCGGGATAGACCACAGGCAAGGTCAGCAGCAGCATTCCGATCGCGTCCATGAACATCCCAAGCACCGCGTAGGCCAAAAGAATGCAGATCAGGATCAGTAATGGGCTGTACTCCAGAGACGTGATCCAGTCTGAAAATGCATGCGGTAGGTCCGCAAAGCCCAAGAAGCGCACGTAGATTAGGACCCCCCAAATGATGGTAAAAATCATAGCTGACAGACGGGCGGTTTCGATGATCGCATCCTTGAACTGGGCCCACCGCATTCCGCGTGCCAGTGCCATCACAAAGATGATAAAGGCCCCGACCGCGCCGCCTTCGGTGGGCGTGCCCCACGCGTCACCGCCGAACGGGTTGTAGACAAAGAAGATGATGATCACGACTACCGCGACGATCGGCAGGGCGGGGGGCAGAGACGCAAACCGCTGTTTCCATGTGAAACCTTTGACGGGCGGTCCAAAGTTCTTGATCGTGAGCGCGAGCCCGATGATGAGTGCGCCGTAAACGATGGCCGAAAACAGTCCGGGGATGAAGCCTGCTAGCAGCAGCTTGCCCACGTCTTGTTCGACAATAATCGCGTAGATCACGAGGATCGCTGAGGGCGGGATCAAGGAGGCCAGCGTGCCACCAGCGGCCACAACCCCAGCGGCAAAGCGTTTGTCGTAGCCAATTTTCAACATCTCGGGGATGGCCACGCGCGCAAATACTGCAGCCGTCGCGACGGATGCGCCGGACACTGCGGCAAAGCCTGCGGTGGCAAAAACGGTCGATACGGCCAGCCCGCCCGGCACCCAGGCAATCCAGCGCTTGGCAGCTTCGAACAGGGCGCGGGTTAATCCCGCATAGTAGGCCAAATAGCCGATCAGAATGAAGGTCGGGATCAGGCTGAGCGCTTGGCTAGCAACCTTGCCGTGGGGGACTTGACCAGCTGTTTTCACAGCGACCGTCAGGGCCCATCCGAATTGTTCGGGGTCCATGCCCTTCTTGGCCCAGAATATCCAGATCAGGCCGACCAGACCGGCCATTGCCGCTGCGAATGCCACGCGCATTCCCAGAAGCACCATGACCATCATGCCGCCGGTGACCCAGAGGCCGATTTCAATGCTATCCATGGCCTTAGTCCCTGCCTTCGATGTGTTCAGCCTCGGCTGCGGCTTGTTCGGCAGCACTCTGGATCAAGGGGACGGCGACGGGGCTGTCGGTTCCGCTGATGATCGCACGCCCATAGCCAATGACCTGAATGGTGCACCGCAGGCAGAGCACGGCAAAGGCGACGGGGGCCAAGAGTTTCGCGGGCCAGATCGGCAGGCCGATATCGATGGTGCTATCGCGGCTCCACATGGGTTTGCTCATGTCAAAGCTACGATCAAAATGCGCCCAACTGCCCCAGACAAGGAGCAGCATCAGGATCAAAATCAGGCCGGTGGTTATTAGTTCGAACAGCCACAGCGGGCGGCCCGACAGGCGCGCGACCAGAATGTCCATGCGGATGTGCCCACCGTCGCGCTGTACGTAGCTGATCCCCATGAACGCGATCAGCGGCATCAATTGAGTGATCCAGTCGACGTATCCCGGCAGAGGTTGGTTGAACCCGTTGCGTCCCGAGACGGACACCACAGCTAAAACCATCAGGCCAAAGACGGCCAGACCGGCCAACAAGGCCATAAAGCGCTCCAGACGCATCAACCCCTGATCCATACGGCTCAGGAGGCTGTCGTCGGTCAATACTGTGGCAGACCCCGCCATGCGTATTCCCCGTTCATTCAGAATGGACAGGCCCCGAAGGTCGTCTTCGGAGCCTGCAACAGTTTTGGGTTAGTCCAAGCGGATCACTTGCGGGCGTCTGCCAGCGTGTTGTTCACCAGATCGTAAAGCTCTTGGGCGGGCAGGCCCTGCGCACTCATCTCTTCGATCCAGGCTTGGTGGATGGGGCCGCCGGCCTTTTCCTTGAATGCCGCGATCTCTTCATCCGAGATCATGACCTTCTGAACGCCCTTCTCTTCGAGAACGGTGTCCCAACGCTTGAGCAGTTCGCCGTAGTTGGACAGGTAGTAGTCGATCGCCTCGGGAACGGATTCGTCCAGAATGGCGCGGTGTTCATCCGACAGGCTTTCGTAGGCGTCGATGTTCACGACCACGGGGCAGTTCACAGTGCCGGGGTTCAGGTTCGCGGTCCACCAATCGGCCTCGTTGATGGTGCCAAAGGACAGGTGCGCGTGCTGGGCAAAGGCCACGGTGTCCACAACGCCCGACTGCATCGCCTGGTAGGCTTCGGAGCTGGTCACAGATGTGGGGACGCCGCCCACGGCTTCGAACGCACGACCCAGACCGCCAGTGGCGCGAACGCGCATGCCGTCAAACTCGGCCAGTTCGTCGCGGGGCTCGCCAGTGCCGACCAGATTGTATTGGGGCATCGGGCTGGTCATCAGCATCTTGGCGTTCCACTGGGCCATTTCATCGGCCACGGCGGGGTGGGCGTAAACGGCGTGGCTGACGGCAACCTCTTCATCCAGCGTGTTCACGCCTAGGAAGGGCAGTTCCAACACAGTGATCGCGCGGTTTTTGTCCGCGTGGTAGCCCGCGCAGAACTGGGCCATTTCAAAGGCCCCAATCGAGATGCCGTCGAGGTTCTCTTTGTTGTTGGACAGTCCGCCATAGCTGACGTTCATGGTGAAATCACCACCCGACTTTTCCGCAACCAGTTCAGCCAGCTTTTCGATGTGCTCGGTAAAAGCGCGGCGCTTGCCCCAAGTGGAGACGTTCCATTCGGTTGCGCTGGCCTCGGCAGCGAAGCTGACAGCAACAAGGGCGATGGCCGTACGGCCAAGCAAAGTTTTCATACATTTTCCTCCCATTATCGCGCCCTATCCCGCACCTCGTTTCCAAGGCTCCTCTTGCGGTCAGAGCGTCTGATGCCTCAATTCGTGCATGACCGGACCCCACATGGCAAGGGTAACGCGCGGCTTTTTCCACCCAGCGGAAGTGTAAGACGTCAGGGCATAAAAAAGTCGCCCACCGGTGATCCAGAGGGCGACTTTGTTCGTAAGTGGCAAGGTTTTAGCCCGCGAGCGCGCCGATTACCTTGGTTAGAGACACGGTGCCTAGGTATTGGCCATCCTCTTCGGTCACGCCTAGGGTCTGGTTTGGTGCCTGAGCCAACGGGTGCAGCGCATCGTTCAGCAGCGTGCCTGCCGGAATGTTCGCGCCGTCATAAGGCGTTCCAGCCTCGGCCAGTGCCCGCAGTCGAATCACTTTGCCGCGGTTAATGTCCTTGGTGAAGTCAGCGATATAGTCGTCGGCGGGGGTCAGAACGATCTCGGGGGCGGTGCCCTCTTGGATCATGGCGCCGTCGCGCAGGATCGCGATCTTGTCTCCAAGGCGCAGCGCCTCGTCCAAATCGTGGGTGATGAAGATGATTGTCTTGTGCAGCTCGTCCTGCAGTTCCAGCAGGATGGATTGCATGTCGTAGCGGATCAGTGGGTCAAGCGCACTGAACGCTTCGTCCATCAGCAAGATTTCGGCGTCGGTGGCTAGGGCGCGGGCCAAACCCACACGCTGCTGCATGCCGCCAGACAACTGACCTGGATAGTGATCCTCGTAGCCGGTCAGGCCAACGCGGTCGATCCAGTGCTGGGCCTTTTGCTTGATCTCGTCTTCCTTGAACCCTTGTACCTCGAGCCCGTAGCCGACATTCTCCATCACTTTGCGGTGGGGCAGGAGGCCGAACTTCTGGAACACCATCGAGGTCTTCTTGCGGCGGACATCGCGCAGTTGCTTGTCCGACATGGTCAGTACGTCGTCACCGTCGATCAGAATCTGACCATCAGTGGGCTCGATCAAGCGGTTGATGTGGCGGATCAGGGTCGATTTGCCCGAACCGGACAGGCCCATGACGACCTGAATCTGTTTGGCCGGAATATCGAGGCTGACGTTGTTGATCCCCAGCACGTGGCCGGTCTGGTCCAAGAGTTCTGGCTTGCCGAGGCCGCTTTTGACCTGCGGCAGCACCTTTTTCGGGTTCTTGCCAAAGATCTTGTAGAGGTTTTTGATCTGTACCTTGAGCTCGGACATCATTTGCCTCCGTTGCGGTAGGCTTGCAGACGCTTGCCGTAGGTTTGCGACACGCGGTCAAAGATGATGGCCAGAGCCACGATCGCCAGACCGTTCATGAGGCCAAGCGCCAGATACTGGTTTGAAATCGCGCGCAGGACGGGCACACCAAGGCCTTTGACCCCGATCATCGAGGCGATTACGACCATGGACAGCGCCATCATGATGGTCTGGTTGATGCCAGCAAAGATGTTGGGCAAGGCGAGTGGAACCTGCACGCCCCAAAGCTTCTGCCAAGGCGAGGTGCCGAAGGCATCGGCCGCTTCGAGTACGTCTTTGTCCACCAGACGAATGCCAAGGTTGGTCAGGCGCACGATGGGGGGAATCGCGTAGATGCACACGGCCAAGAGGCCCGGCACCTTGCCAATGCCAAGCAGCATCACAACGGGGATCAGATAAACGAAAGAGGGGATGGTTTGCATCACGTCGAGGATGGGCGTGATGATGCCTTGGGCGCGGTCGGATCGGGACATCAGAATGCCCAACGGTATCCCGATTGCGATACAAAGCAGCGTCGCGACCGAGATGATCGCCAGCGTCGCCATCGTGTCTTCCCACATGTCGAGGACACCGATCGCGATGAACGCCAGAACCGAGCCTGCGGTGATCTTCCACGAGCGCGACCCCAGCCACGCCAGACCGCCGACGACCAGCAGGATTACCGGCCACGGGGTAGCTTCGAGCAGTTTCTCGAACCAGATCAGGAACCGCAGCAGCGGATCAAAGAAATTCTCAAGCTGTTCGCCATATGCGCGGGAGAAACCCTTGAAGGTCTCGTCGACCGCTTGCTTCATGCCGCTCAGCGTTTTGCGGCCCAGGGAGGGAAATTCGTATAAGAATTCCAAAGCCGTCACCTCTTTTGTTGTTTTGTTGTCCGGATAACGGTCCGGCGCCCATAGCAAACGGGGGGCGCATAAGCCGCCCCCCGTTCAAAGTTCCTAATTGCTCTTAGAGCTCCGATTTCACGCCTTCAGCCGCCTCTTCGGATACCCAGCCAGTCCAGATCTCGGGGTATGTCTCAAGGAAATGGTAGGCTGCGTCTTCGCCAGTCGCCTGGTTTTCGTTCATGTATACGAGCATCTCGTTCATGATCTCACCGGGGAAAACACGGCTCTTCAGGTAATCAACCGCAATGCCGCCTTCCTGCATCAGACGATCGGTGATGATGCTGTGAACTTCGGACTCGGTGTACGACGAAGGCTGCGGGTCCAGGCATTCCTGTTCGGGCTTCACGATGCAGCCGTCCCAGTTTTCGCTGCCGGCCCATTCGGTTTCCCACTCAAGCATCTGCAGCTTGTACTTGCCGATGATCGCGGTCGGAGCCCAGTAGTAGCCGAACCACGGCTCGTCACGCTCTACAGCCTTGGCGATCGAGCCGTCCAGACCTGCGGCCGAGCCGGGATCGACGAGGGTCCAGCCCTTGTCTTCCATGTCAAAGGCGCGGAAGAGGTTCGCGTTCGAAAGCTGACAGCCCCAGCCTGCGGGGCAGCCCATGAAGGCACCCAGCGATTCATCTTCTGCGTAGGGGAACAGCTCGGGGTGCTCTAGTAGCTTTTCGACAGTGTCCAGTTCGGGGTGGTCTGCTGCGAATTTCTCGGTGACCCACCAGCCTTCACCCAGTCCGGTGATCGGGCCTTCGACGACCGAATGCAGGCGGCCTTCTTCCATGGCGGCCATCAGGGGGTCGCGCACAGCGTTGATCCACAGCTCGCCTGCGACGTCAGGCTCGCCCTTTTCATTCATCGAAGCAAAGGTAGTGGTGGTCGCGCCAGGGATCAGTTCGACATCGCAGCCATATCCTTCTTCAAGAATGAGTTTGTCTACGTTCGCCATCAGTTCTGCCGAGGCCCAGTTCATCTCGGCCATGGTCAGCTCGCCGCATTCGCTGGCCATCGCGCCGGATGCCAGTGCTGTGGTCATGCCAAAGACGGTGAGCGCGCCAAGTTTCTGAAGTTTCAACATCATCCCTCCCAAGGGGTTTGCTTTTCGCTTTTGCCGAGTGGTCCCCGACGATCATTGAACATCGGTGCCGCATTCTGCGAGTGCAAAATCGCGACACCGTGATGTCGGAAACAGACCACATGTTTTCAGAGGTGTAAAGGAATAGAGCGCGGCGCGCCTTGGGCCCAATCCATCTGCGCGTGGGGCAACGGCCTTTGGGTCAGGGCAAAGGCAAAAAATCGATGGAGATGCGAGAAGAAATGGTCGGATCAATCGTCCATTTGTGACGCAGCGATCGCCAGGCCATCAACGACTGCCGTAAATGCCTCTGACCTTTGCAAGGTCGCCGAGGGGCAGACTGCCTTGGCTTCGTCTTCGACCATGGACATCAGGCTAGAGCCGCCCACCAGCACAATGGTGTTGATCTGTGTGGGCATCACGCCGGCCTCCATGAAGGTCTGGTAGAGCGCATTTCGCATCTTCTCGCGTTGCCCTTCGAGGGCGGCGTTCATGCTGCCCTTAGTAATCGGGGCAGCGAGTCCGCGTTCGATAAAGCCCATCTGAATTTGGGTTCCGGCCTGACCTGTATTTGCGCCGATCTTCCCTGCCTCGACCGCAAAGGCCAACTCATGCCCTAGCTGCTCTTTGATAACGGTATCAAGGCGGCTCATGGCGTCGGGGTCCTCGGCATGGCGCAACATGTCTTCGACCAGCTTCTCTGTGTCGCGAGAGTAGACAAAGGGGATCTTTGCCCATGTTGCCAAATCCGCGTAGATCGCGTTTGGCACCGGGAGCCGTCCATCGCCAAAGGTGCGTCGTAGAGTGCCCCCATGGCCGAGTAGGGGCATGGCATGCGTCATCGAAATTGCGTGGTCAAAATCCGTCCCACCAAGGCGGACCCCGTGGCTGGCGAGAATCTGAATGCCATCACCCTTGGCTTCAAAGATCGAGAAGTCTGACGTGCCGCCCCCGATATCTACAATGAGGCCTCGTCCGTTTATCTGTTGGTCTGCGCCATATGCGTGGGCTGCTGCCTCGGGTTCGTTCATAAACGCGATCTCGGTGAAGCCAGCAGCGCGGTAGCATGCCTCAAGATCTTCGAGTGCGCGTGCATCTTTGTCAGGGGCTCCGGAGTGGAAGTGTACAGGACGGCCCGACAAAACGCGTTCGCAGCTATGCCCTGTCTGTTGTTCCGCTCGCTGCCTTATACGGGCAAGGAAAGCCGTAACCACATCGGCAATGGTGCGGCGCTGCCCACCAATCAACCTGCTCTCGTGAAACAGGGGATCGCCAAGCACAGATTTAAGCGCGCGCATGTAGCGCCCATCTTCGCCGTCGATCAAAGCCGAAGAGGCGGCTTGTCCATAAAGCATGGTTTTTGTCTCTGCGGGGAAAAACACCGCGGTAGGGATGGTATCTGCGCCAGCTTCCAAGGCGACTCGTGATAGCTGCCCGTCTTCGTAGGTTGCGGCTGCAGAGTTGGAGGTCCCGAAATCAATCCCGAGTCGGATGGCGGCCATGGTCTTTCCCTCGAATTTAGCAAAGCCATGGGCTAGCGCGCCGGACTTGGGGCATCAACCGAGAATACAAATGCTCTGATGGTTTTGCTCTGTTCCGTAGTGGGCCTGTGTAGAGTGGCGTTCAATATCTGCCGCTCTGTTGGGTGAAGAGCCTCTGTTTGTCGCGTTTTCTCGCTCTGTGGTGTGCTCGTTCATTCGATTGTTGTCCTCTGGCGGCTAGTTTTTGGGTGGTCGTAATAAGGCTTCGTCGGCTCTGTTTCATTTTTTTTGGATTTCTGTGATTTTTTCACTTGCGACTCTCCACAGCTATCCGTAGAAGGCCCCTCACCGGCGGCGCTGAGGCGCGGTTGGGACGGACGGGACGGTCGGAAGGCTGGATGGTTCGGTTAG